>CAZGGF010000066.1:0-2190 GCA_964524715.1 uncultured Verrucomicrobiota bacterium
GCCAACTCCAACCCCGCCACAATCATGACCGACCCCGGCATGGCCGACGCCACGTACATCGAGCCCTTGAACGTGCAAGCCATGACGAAGATCATCGAGAAGGAGCGTCCCGACGCGCTGCTGCCCAATCTCGGTGGACAAACCGGTCTGAATCTTTCCTCCGAACTGGCCAAGGCCGGTGTGCTGGACAAATTCGGCGTTAAAGTCATTGGCGTGAACGTGGATGCGATCAAACGCGGTGAGGACCGCATCGCATTCAAGGAAACGATGCAGCGGCTCGGCATCCCCATGCCCGACAGCGACCCTGCCTATTCGGTCGAGGAGGCGGAGAAGATCGCCGCACGTCTCGGTTATCCGGTGGTGGTTCGCCCCGCTTACACAATGGGCGGCACCGGCGGCGGGCTGGTCTACAACGTCGAGGAACTGCGCACCGTTGCCAGCCGCGGCCTTGCCGCCAGCATGATTCACCAGATTCTCATCGAAGAATCGGTGCTCGGCTGGGAGGAGCTGGAACTGGAGGTCGTCCGCGACGCCAAGAACCAGATGATCACCGTCTGCTTCATTGAGAACGTCGATGCGATGGGCGTCCACACGGGTGATTCCTACTGCGTGGCGCCGATGCTGACGATCTCGTCCAAGCTGCAAAAGAAGCTCCAGGATTATTCCTATCGCGTCGTCGAGGCCATCGAGGTCATCGGGGGCACGAACATCCAGTTCGCACACGATCCAAAGACCGGACGCGTGGTCATCATTGAAATCAACCCGCGCACGTCGCGCTCCTCGGCATTGGCGTCGAAGGCGACCGGTTTCCCCATCGCTCTCATCTCTGCCAAGCTGGCCGCCGGCCTGACGCTCGACGAGATCCCCTACTGGAAGGAAGGCACGCTCGAGAAGTACAAGCCCTCCGGTGACTACGTCGTCGTCAAGTTCTCCCGCTGGGCGTTCGAGAAGTTCAAGGACGCCGAGGACAAACTCGGAACCCAGATGCGTGCCGTCGGTGAAGTGATGAGCATCGGCAAGAACTACAAGGAGGCGTTCCAGAAATCCATCCGCTCCCTGGAGAACGGCCGCCACGGGCTGGGCTTCGCGAAGGACTTCAATCAGCGTTCACTGGAAGAGTTGATGTCCATGCTCAACCAGCCAAGCAGCGAGCGTCAATTCATCATGTACGAGGCGTTGCGCAAGGGCGCCGACGTGGAACAACTCCACACCAAGACCCATATCAAGGTATGGTTCATCCAGCAGATGAAAGAGCTGGTTGAACTGGAGGAGAAGATCCTCGCGTTCAAAGGCCGGCAGCTGCCCGACGATCTGTTTGTCCAGGCCAAGAAGGATGGTTTTGCGGATCGCTACCTCGCCAAAATCCTTGGCGTCCCTGAAGACCAGATACGGTCACGCCGGCTGAAGTTGGGCATGGGCGAAACGTGGGACGCGGTGCCGGTCAGTGGCGTTGAGAATGCCGCCTATTACTACTCTTCCTACAACGCACCCGACAAAACCACCTCCTCAACCCGGCGCAAGGTCCTCGTGCTCGGCGGCGGTCCCAACCGCATCGGCCAGGGCATTGAGTTCGACTACTGCTGCGTCCACGCCGCGTTCGCGCTGCGCGATGAAGGCTATGAAGCCATCATGGTCAACTGCAACCCAGAGACCGTCTCCACCGACTACGACACCTCCGACAAACTCTACTTTGAGCCGCTGACGATCGAGGATGTGCTCAGCATCTACGCGAAGGAGAAACCGCACGGCGTCATCGTGCAATTCGCCGTCCATACGCCTCTGAACATCGCCAACCAACTCGCTGCCGCAGGTGTGAACATCCTCGGCACGAGCCCCGACACGATTGACCTCGCCGAGGACCGCGACCGGTTCCGCCAGATGATGGAGAAGCTCGGCGTTCCGATGCCGGAGTCCGGCATGGCCAGCAACCTCGAAGACGCGCTCGCGGTGGCCAAACGCATCGGCTACCCGCTGATGGTGCGCCCGTCATTCGTGCTGGGCGGACGCGGCATGGAAATCGTCTATGACGAGGAGATGCTCAGGCGTTACGTTGCCGCCGCCGTGGACGTGACGCCCGATCGGCCGATCCTGATAGACAGGTTCCTTGAAGACGCGTTGGAGTGCGAAGCCGACGCGCTTGCTGACGACACGGAGGTCTTTATCCCGGCGGTCATGGAGCATATCGAGCAG
>CAZGGF010000067.1:0-3012 GCA_964524715.1 uncultured Verrucomicrobiota bacterium
GGTGGGTCGGTGTCTGTGTGAACAAGGTGGGGGGTGTTGGGATCGTCGAGATTTGCCTCGCCCGGCCTTGTGGCTCGCAAGATGCGCGCCGTGCTTATCGCGCCGGTTTCGACGGTCTGCCGGTCTTCTCGCCGGATGGCCGTGACCTGATGTGGACCTCGGCGCGCGCGGGAGGCAAGTCGCAGCTTTTCATTGCCGATTTCGTCGAACCGTGGACCTCCGTCAGCAAGCCCAAGGCTTCCACCGTTGCCGCGTCCACGACCCGCCGAGCGTCCTCCTTTGGTTCCAAGTCCATTCTCAAAGGCATCGAATTCCTCTCTTCACCTGCGCTTGAAGGCCGCAAAACGGCCACACCCGGCGAACGCGAGGCGGCCGCGGTCATCGAGAAGGACTTCCGCGCGAGCGGCCTGCGCGACGTGACGGCGCAGCCTTTTGAATTTCAGTCCGGTGTCGGGCTCGGCTCGAACGACTTCTTCGAGGCGACACTGGGCAATGAGAAAACCACCGGCGCGGTGGATGCGGATTTCGTGCCATTGGCGCTTTCAGCCAACGGCGAGATCGAAGGCGAAATCGTTTTCGCAGGCTACGGTATCGTGACACAGGGCTACGACTCGTTCGCTCATCTCGATGTGAAGGACAAGATCGTGCTCCTGTTGCGCTTTCAGCCTGAGATGGCGCCGGAAAAGGAGCGGGAACGGCTTCGCCACTTCGCGCCGCTGCGGATGAAGGCGATGATGGCCCGCGAGCGCGGCGCGAAGGCATTGCTGGTGACGACCGGGCCGAACTCGTTGCCGCGCGACCAGCTCATTCCGCGAACTGGCGACGGCAACATTGCCGACAGCGGGATTGTTGGGGCACAGATCACTCGCAAACTGGCGGAGCGTATGTTTGCAGCCGCCGGCAAAGATCTGAAGGCAACACAGGACGCGCTCGACAAGCTGGAAACGCAGGGCGGTTTCGCAATGACCGGCGTGCGAGTGAAGATGCGCGTGGAATTGCGAAAGCAGACTGCCACAGGACGCAACATTTTTGCATGGGTCCATGCCGCCTCGGGCGACCGCTTCAACGAGACGGTCGTCGTTGGGGCGCACTATGACCACCTCGGCTACGGCGGCGAGAACTCGCTCGGCGCGGGCTTTGATGTGATTCATCCCGGCGCCGACGATAACGCCAGCGGCACCGTCGGGGTGCTGGAGTTGGCGCGGTACTTCGCCAAACGCGCAAAGTCGTTGCGTCGCGACGTTCTCTTTGTGTGCTTCAGCGGCGAGGAGCTTGGTGACCTCGGCTCGTCGGCGTTCTGCAAGAAACCGCCCGTGCCGATGTCGAACGTCGTCGCGATGGTGAACATGGACATGATTGGCCGGCTGACCGAACAGCGGCTCGCAGTGCAAGGCGCTGGTTCATCTGCTGTCTGGCCGCGGATGTTCGAGAGATTTGCCGCTGGCCTGCCTCTTTGCGTGTCGCTCAACAATGACCCGTATTTGCCGACTGATTCATCCCTGTTCTATCAAGCGGGCGTGCCGGCGTTGAACTTCTTCACGGGGTCACACCGCGACTATCACCGTCCCACTGACACCGCTGACAAGATCAATATCACGGGCGAAGCCGATGTGTTGGAACTGGTGCGGCGCGTCGTCGAAGACCTGGCAACGCGCCCTGACCGTCCGCGCTTCGAGAAGGTCGTTGAGCGCTCGCCGATGGGCGTGGGTCGCGAACGGTTGCGCGCCTACCTCGGCACCATTCCCGATTACAGTGAAGGCGACCGGCCTGGCGTGAAGCTCAGCGGCACGCGCCCCGGCAGCCCGGCGGACAAAGGTGGTTTGCGGCCGGGCGATGTAATCGTGAAATTCGGCGGCAAGCAAATCCGGAACATCTACGATTACACCTATGCGCTCGACGGGGTGAAGATCGGCCAGCCGGTGGAGATCGTTGTGCAACGCGACGGCAGCGTCGTAACGCTGAAGGTGACACCCGAGCAGCGGCAGTGATCGTCTGAACGATGGCGCTTGCCGTGATGGACGTCACTCATTCGGCGGGTTTCCAGAGTCGTTTGATGACCCAGACCATGCCGAGGCCTGTCGCCACAAAAACTGCGGTCAACAGCAACGCCATGCCGGTGCGGCCGTAGCAGAAGTTTCCGACCGCAAACAGCGACGACCAGATCATCGCGCAGCCAAGCGTCCAGCCCAGCAATGCCAGCGGCATTTCGGACGCTGTCGCGCGATGCAACGCGTCGCTGACGCCGGCCTCGGAGCGAATCGGCTCCCAGCCGGGGCCAGCCGGGTGAACTCTGCGGTAGAACTCGACCAGCGTTTTGCGATCGGTCTGCGGGCCGAGGTAGGCCGTCAGGAGCCAGCAGATTGTGGTGAACGCCACCGTCAGCAGGAGTTGGACATGCGTCGAGAGATGCAGCACGCTGGTCTTGTGCAGGGTGAACAGCGCCACCGAAATGGCAAAGGAACTGATCATCGCCACCACCTCACACCACGCGGTGATCCGCCACCAGAACCAGCGCACGAGATAGAGCAGACCCGTGCCGGCGCCGACCTGGAGCATGAGGTCGAAGTTGTCCTTCGCTGAATCGAGCACCGTCGTCAGCAGCGCCGAGGCCGCGAAGAGCAGCACGGTCGTCAGCCGCCCCACGAAAATGTAGTGCTTCTCGCTCGCGCCGCGCCGCACGAACCGCTGGTAGAAGTCGTGCACCAAGTAGCTCGCGCCCCAGTTCAAGTGCGTCAGGATGGTGCTGGAGTTTGCCGCAACCAAGCCGCCGACCATCAGGCCGACGAAGCCGGCTGGCAGGAACCTCAGCATTGCCGGATACGCGATGTCGTGGTTGACCAGCGCCGGATTCACGCCCGGGAACGCGCGCTGGATGTCGCTGAGTTGCGGATAAACGATCAACGACGCCAGCGCCACCAGCAGCCACGGCCACGGCCGCAGCACGTAGTGGGCGATGTTGAAGAACAACACCGCGCCGAGCGCGTCGCGCTCGGACTTCGATGCAAGCATCCG
>CAZGGF010000068.1:0-3449 GCA_964524715.1 uncultured Verrucomicrobiota bacterium
CACCGCAGCGGTCACTGGAGCAGATTGCGAAGATTCAGGCTGAGATGCCGAAGGGCAGGTTTACGCCGCCAAAGCCGGACTGGACGCACCTCAAGCGCACGCGCCGCATTCTGACCAAGGGCGGCGAATTGCACATCCTGGCGATGGGCGACAGCATCGTTGCCGACACGATGCGCTCGGCGTGGCTGGCGAAACTGGCGGAGGCTTACCCGAAGGCAAAGATTCGCGGCACGGTCTATGTCCGCGGCGGCGGCGGGTGCCAGCATTACAGGGAGGAGGAGCGCATCCAGAAGAACGTCGTGCCGCTCAAGCCCGACCTGATGTTCATTAGCGGCATCAGCCAGAAGGACATCGAGAGCATTCGCGAGGTCATAGGTCAGTTGCGCGCCGGGTTGCCGGAGGTGGAGATCCTGCTGGCGACCGGCACGTTCGGCACCACCGACCCGCGATCGCCGGAGGAACTGGCAAAAGACAAACGCTCCGGCGCCGGCGAGTATGGTGTTGCGTTGCGGAAGCTCGCGGCTGAGCAATGTTGCGCGTTCTTGAACATGACCCTGCCGTGGGCGGAATACATTCGCTCCACGAAGCTCCATCCGCACGTCTTCTACCGCGACCGCGTCCACGCGAACGAGTTTGGTGAACAAATCCTGTCGAAGATCCTGATGTCATTTTTCAAACCGTGAGAACACAACATACGTCACTGCTGATCGTCGTCATTCTATGGCTGGCTCCGCTGGCTGGCGCGGCGGACGCGACCCTGCGTCCGGACAAACTCCAAACCTATGTTGAGCAGTTCAACGCTGCCGACAATGAGCTTTACCGGCAGCACGTGCCGAACGTCAAAGCGGCAGAGTTCCTGCGCGCCAACGTGCCACGGTTCGAATGCTCCGACGCAGAGATTGAGCGCACCTATTACTTTCGTTGGTGGACCTACCGGAAACACATCAAAGACACGCCCGATGGATTCGTCGTCACGGAGTTCCTGCCGGCGGTCGGTTGGGCGGGCAAACACAACACGATCAGTTGTCCCGCCGGACACCATTTCTACGAAGGGCGTTGGTTGCGCGACCCGAAGTTCCTCGACGACTGTTCGGTATTCTGGTTTCGCAAAGGCGGCGAGCCGCGGCGCTACAGTTTCTGGGCTGCCGACGCGATTCGCGCACGCGGCCTGGTCAGCGGCGACGCGTCACTGCCGCGCGAGTTGTTGCCCGACCTGATTGCGAACTACAGGGCGTGGGAAACGAACGCGCCTTCGCAGGGCGGCATCCTCCGCTACATTGCCACCCAGCCGGACAAGCCGCGCGCGCATCTCGATTCGTGCGGGCTGTTCTGGCAGCTCGATGACCGCGACGGGGGCGAGGTTTCCATTGGCGGCCACGGTTATCGTCCGACGATCAACAGCTACATGTTCGGCGATGCGCAAGCCATTGCTGCCATCGCCGACGCGGCGGGCAAGGCGGACATTGCGCGCCAGTTTCGCGAGAAGGCGGCGCGGTTGAAGCAGCTCGTACAAAACCGGTTGTGGGATGCGCAGGCACAATTCTTCAAAACGTTGCCGCGTGGCGAGAGCGCGCAGTTTGTGGACGTGCGGGAACTGCACGGTTACACACCGTGGTATTTCAATTTGCCCGACGTAAGCCATGCCGTGGCGTGGAAACAGGTCATGGATCCCAAAGGCTTCTACGCGCCGTTCGGACCGACGACGGCGGAGCAGCGCCATCCGAAATTCACAATTGCCTACAAGGGCCACGAGTGCCAGTGGAACGGACCGAGCTGGCCTTTTGCCACGGCGATAACGCTCACCGCGATGGCCAACCTGCTCAACGGCGCTCCCCAGACCGCCGTTGACAAACGTGACTACTTCGACCTGCTGCGGATTTACGCCCGTTCGCACCGGTTGAAGCTCGACGACGGCTCCGTTGTGCCGTGGATTGATGAGAACCTCAACCCACTCACGGGCGACTGGATTTCGCGCACGCGCCTGAAGTCATGGGAGAAGGGCACGTGGTCCGCCAGAAAAGGCGGGGTCGAACGCGGCAAAGACTACAACCACTCGACCTATTGTGACCTCGTTATCACCGGCCTTGTCGGTCTGCGTCCCCGGGCTGACAACACAATTGAGGTGAATCCACTTGCGCCCGACGACTGGGACTACTTCTGCCTCGACAGCGTCGCCTACCACGGCCGGGCGCTGACAGTTCTTTGGGACAAGTCCGGTCAGCGCTATGGCAAAGGACAGGGCCTGCGCGTGCTGGCCGATGGACGCGAAATCGCCGCTGCTGGCAAGCTCCAGCGCGTCACCGGTCAACTCCCTTCAACGGACAGCAGCCAGACATCGTCCACCGCCGCAGGCTGGACGAAGTGTGCGAGCAACCCCGTGCTGGGCGGCGAACTGGGCACCTGCTTCGATATCTCGTTACTCAAGGAAGACGGCCGTTTCCGCATGTGGTTCTCGTGGCGGCCGAAGAAGAGCATTGCACTGACGGAGAGCAAGGACGGCATCCACTGGAGTGAACCGCTTATCGTGCTTGGTCCCAACGCAGCCAGCGGTTGGGAAGACAATATGAACCGGCCTGTCGTGGTGAGACGCGGCGACGGCTATCACATGTGGTTTACCGGCCAGGCGAGGGGTGGATCCCGGATAGGTTACGCGACGAGCCGCGACGGGAAAGTCTGGAAGCGCATGACGGAGAAGCCCGTGCTTTCGCCTGAAGCGCCTTGGGAAAAAGTCGCCGTCATGTGTCCGCACGTGATCTGGGATGACGCCGCGAAGCAGTTCCGGATGTGGTATTCCGGCGGCGAGCAGAACGAGCCGAACGCCATCGGTTACGCGACGAGTCCTGACGGTATGACTTGGGCCAAACTTCCTTCAAACCCGATTTTTGCCGCCGATCCGAAGAGCGAATGGGAACGGCACAAGGTTACCGCCTGCCAGGTCATGCGCCACGGCGACTGGCACCTGATGTTCTATATCGGTTTCCGCACCGAGAGCTTTGCGCAAATCGGGATTGCCCGTTCGCGCGACGGCATCAGCGGCTGGCAGCGTCTCTCCGCCAACCCAATCATCCGTCCTACTCCCGGCGCGTGGGATGCCAGCGCCTGCTACAAGCCCTACGCGATCCTCGACGGCGACCGCTGGCTGTTGTGGTATAATGGCAGGAAGGACAGGGTCGAGCAGATCGGTCTCGCAACGCACGACGGCGGGGATCTTTGGCTTCCATGATTGACCAGGATTACTGCGATGTAGAAGCAGTGAGATAATGGAATGAAGACGCGACTCAAAACCCTTGCCCTCGTTATTCTCCTGGCAGGGGCCGTCTGCGCCATGGCGGACGAGGCTGTTGCACGCCAGGGTCTGGATTCATTACGCGCAGCAATTGACGATCTGGCCGTTTCGTTTCCGGGGCGTTATCGAGCGGAGGAATTTCGGACGCGATGGGAGGAACTGA
>CAZGGF010000069.1:0-6903 GCA_964524715.1 uncultured Verrucomicrobiota bacterium
CCCGGCTCCAACGCCATCGAGGCGGCACGCAACGTGCGGAAGCTGATGGACGAGATGAAGCAGCGGTTCCCCGCCGACCTCGATTATCAGGTCTCGCTCGACACCACACTCGCCGTGACCGAAGGCATCCGGGAAATCGCCGACACGCTTTGGCAGGCGGTCATCCTGGTCATCCTGGTGGTCTTCATCTTCCTCCAGGGCTGGCGCGCGACGCTGATTCCGTTGATCGCCGTCCCGGTCTCGCTGATCGGCACGTTTGCCGTCTTTCCGCTCATCGGGTTCTCCATCAATACGCTGTCACTCTTCGGCCTGGTGCTGGCCATCGGCTTGGTGGTGGATGACGCCATCGTCGTCGTCGAGGCCGTGGAACACCACATCGAAGGCGGCATGTCTCCGCGCGACGCGACCCTGAAGGCCATGGAGGAAGTCTCCGGCCCCGTGGTCGCCATCGCACTGATTCTCTTCGCCGTGTTCGTTCCGACCGCGTTCATCCCGGGCATCACTGGGCGGCTGTATCAGCAGTTTGCCGTCACCATCGCGGTCTCGATGCTCATCTCCGCCTTTAACGCTCTCTCGCTCAGTCCTGCGCTGGCGGCGATGCTGTTGCGGCCCCGCAAGGAACCCCGCGGGCTGGCCCGCTGGTTTTTCGGCGGGTTCAACCGCTGGTTCGCGCGCGCGACGGACGGCTACGTTGGCGTCTGCGGCATGTTGATCCGCAAGATCGGATGCAGCGTGTTGGTGCTGACCGTGGTCGTTGCGGCGGCCGGTGTCCTTGGTGTGAAGCTGCCGAGCGGTTTCCTTCCGGAGGAAGACCAGGGTTACTTCTACCTCGACATCCAGTTGCCCGACGCCTCCTCGCTCCAACGGATGGACAAGGTTTGCAGGAAGGTTGAAGACATCCTCCGGCATACCCCCGGTGTGGAGGTGTACAACACGATCGTCGGTTACAGCATCCTCAATCAGGTCAACACCACCTACAACGGTTATTTTTCCGTCACGCTCAAGCCGTGGCACGAACGCAAAAAGCCGGAGGAGAAATACGCCGCCATCGTCGCCTACGTGAACCGCGAGCTGGCCAAGTTGCCCGACGCGCAGGCGTTCGCGTTCTCACCGCCGGCGATTCCGGGCATCGGCGTGTCGGGCGGGTTGACGTTCATGCTGGAGGATCGCGCCGGCAAAGGTCTGGATTTCCTGGCGGAAAACACGAAGCGATTCCTCGCCGCCGCGCGCCAGCGGCCGGAGTTTGCGTCGGTGACGACGTCGTTCTCGTCCGCGGTGCCGCAGGTGTTCGCGAGGGTGGACCGCGACAAGGTGATCCGGCAGGGCATCCCCCTCAGCGACGTTTACGAGACGCTCCAGTGCTTCATGGGCAGCACGTTCATCAACTACTTCAACCGCTTCGGCCGGCAGTGGCAGGTCTATGTGCTGGCCGGCGGCGAGTATCGCATGCGCGCCGAGGATCTCGGCCAGTTCTATGTGCGCAACTCGGCCGGCGATATGGTGCCGCTCGCAACACTGCTCACCAATGAGAACACCGCCGGGCCGGAGTTTACCGTCCGCTACAACGAGTATCGCTCCGCGCAGATCAACGTCATCCAGGCTCCGGGTTACAGTTCCGGCCAGGCGATGGCGGCGCTGGAGCAGGTGTTTCGCGACACCATGCCCGCGGAGATGGGCTACGACTACCTCGGCATGTCGTTCCAGCAGAAGGCCGCCTCCGAGGGCGTGCCGGCGTCCGTGATTTTCGGCCTGTCGCTGCTGTTTGTGTTTCTGATTCTCGCGGCGCAATACGAAAGCTGGTCGCTGCCGTTCAGCGTGTTGCTCGGCACACCGGTGGCGGTGTTTGGCGCGTTCGCCGCGCTGATGTCGCGCCAGATGGAGAACAATATCTATGCGCAAATCGGTCTCGTCATGCTGATCGGTCTGGCCGCCAAGAATGCCATTTTGATCGTCGAGTTTGCCAAGTCGCGATTTGAAGCCGGCCGTCCCATCGCGGAAGCCGCGCTCGAGGGCGCGCGGTTGCGGTTGCGGCCGATTCTGATGACCGCTTTCGCCTTCATCATGGGCACCGTGCCGCTGGCCATCGCGTCGGGATCGGGCTCGATCTCGCGGCAGATTCTCGGGACCGTGGTCATCGGCGGCATGCTCGCCGCGACGTTGATCGCGGTGTTTCTCATTCCAGTCACTTTCTATGTGGTCGAAAAACTCGCGCACCGCCACAACCCGGCGCCGGCCGCGACGCCGACCGTGGAGCCGGGCGGCGGAACGCCGGCGGGCGGCTGAGGATTTCGGAAGACGGAATTGTCATGTGCAGGTTCTTCATTAACCGGCCCATCGTGGCGATGGTGATAGCCATCGTGACGGTCATCTTGGGCGTTGTGGCCATCTTGGGCCTGCCCATCGCGCGGTTCCCCAACATCGTCCCGCCGGAAATCCTCGTGCAAAGCACCTACGTGGGCGCCGATGCGCTCACGGTCGAGGAATCCGTTGCCACGCCGATCGAGCAGCAGATGAGCGGCGTGGACAACATGAACTACATGTATTCGGTCAACGCCAACAACGGGCAGAGCAACCTGCGCGTGAACTTTGACGTGAAGACCAACCCGAATACCGACCAGATGCTGACGCAGATGCGGCTCGGCCAGGCGCAGTCGCAGCTCCCGACGGAGGTGAACAACTACGGCATCATCGTCAGAAAAGTCAGCAGCAGCCCGCTGATGGTCTTCGCGCTCTACTCGCCCAAAGGCACCTACGACGAAATTTTCATCGCCAACTACGCCTACATCAACATCAACGATCCACTCTCGCGCGTGCCGGGCATCGGCCAGGTCCAGATCTACGGCGCAGGCCAATATGCGATGCGGCTCTGGGTGAAGCCCGACCGACTGGCGCAGCTCGGCGTGACCGTCAGCGACATCACGAACGCGCTCAATGCTCAGAACACGACCAATCCCTCCGGCCAGATCAGCGCGGAGCCGTCGCCGGACGGCGCGGAGTACACCTACACGGTGCGCTCGCAAGGCCGGCTTGTGCACGAGGAGGAGTTCAAGCAGATCGTTATTCGCGCCAATCCCGACGGATCGTTGTTGCGCGTGAAGGACGTGGCCCGCGTCGAACTGGGCGCGCAGCTTTACAACATCAAGGGCCTCTTCAACGGCAAGCCGGGCGCGGTCATCTGCGTTTATCAGCTTCCCGACTCCAACGCGATTGACACCGCCACCCGCGCCCGAAAGCTGATGGAGGAATGGAAGAAGCGATTCCCGAAGGACATCGAATACACGGTCGCGCTCGACACGACCGAGTCGGTAACCGAGGGCATCAAGGAGATCATCGAAACGCTCTACGAGGCGCTGATCCTCGTGATTATCGTCGTGTTCGTGTTTCTGCAAGGCTGGCGCGCGACGCTCATTCCCCTGTTGGCGGTGCCTGTGTCGCTGGTCGGGACGTTCGCCGTGTTCCCGCTGCTTGGTTTCTCCATCAACACGCTATCGCTCTTCGGCCTGGTGCTGGCCATCGGCCTCGTGGTGGATGATGCCATCGTGGTCGTCGAAGCCGTCGAGCATCACATCGCACAGGGCCTGTCGCCCAAGGAGGCCACGCTCAAGGCGATGGAACAGGTCTCCGGTCCCGTCGTCGCCATTGCGCTCATCCTCGCGGCGGTGTTCATCCCGACGGCGTTCATCCCCGGCATCACCGGCCAGCTTTACCAGCAATTCGCCATCACCATTGCGATCTCGGTCCTGCTCTCCGCGTTCAACGCGCTCTCGCTTAGCCCGGCGCTGTCGGCGCTGCTGCTGCGGCCGAAGCAGGAATCGAAAGGACTGCTCCAGAAATTCTACCGTGGCTTCAATCGCGCCTTCGGAAAAACCACCAACGGATACGTCAGTTTCTGCAGCGTGTTGATCCGCAAGTCCGCGATCAGTCTCCTGTTCCTGTTGATCGTAGGCGTGGCGAGCGGATGGATTGGTGACAAGGTGCCGATGAGCTTCCTGCCGGACGAAGACCAGGGTTACGTCTACGGTGGCCTCCAACTGCCGAACGCTTCCTCGCTTCAGCGCACCACCGAGGCCTGCCTCAAGGCGGACCAGATCATTCGCAACACGCCCGGTGTCGAATGCTGCACAACCATCGTTGGCTTCAGCCTCATCAGCAACGTGGCCGCCACCTACAGCGGGTTCTTCTTCATCAAGTTCAAGCCGTGGGTGGATCGCAAGACCATCGCGGAACGATACCGCGTCATCATGCTCCGCCTGAACCGCGGGCTGCAAAAAATTCCCGACGCCTACGGGTTCGCGTTTCCACCGCCGGCCATCCCCGGTGTCGGCACCGCCGGCGGCGTTACGTTTCTGCTCGAAGACCGCGCGGGCCGCGACGTGGCGTTTCTGGCCGGGAACGTCGAGAAGTTCGTCGCCGCTGCGCGCCAGCGGCCGGAGTTGGGCGGCGTGCTGACGACGTTCCTGCCGAGCGTGCCGCAACAGTATGTGAAGGTGGATCGCGACAGGGTCCTCAGGCAGGGCGTCAACCTGAGCGACGTATATCAGACGCTCCAGTGCTTCATGGGCGGCGCGTTCATCAACTACTTCAACCGCTTCGGCCGGCAGTGGCAGGTTTATGTGGAGGCCGAGGGCGATTACCGGACGCAGGGCGAGAAGGTTGGCCAGTTCTACGTCCGCAGCAACAACAAGCAAATGGTGCCTCTCTCTGCGCTGACAACGCTAGAGTCGCAGTCCGGCCCGGAGTTCACGATGCGCTACAATCTCTACCGTTGCGCGCAACTCAACGTGACGGCCAAGCCCGGCTTCAGTTCCGCACAGGCCATGAAGGCGCTGGAGGAAGTGTTCGAGAAGACGATGCCGCGCGAGATGGGCTATGACTATCTGGCCATGTCCTTCCAGGAGAAGAAGGCGCAGCAAGGCATTTCGCCGGTCGCCATTTTCAGCCTGTCGTTGCTGTTCGTGTTCCTGATCCTCGCTGCGCAATATGAAAGCTGGTCGCTGCCGTTCAGCGTCCTGCTCAGCACGCCCGTGGCGGTGTTTGGCGCGTTCGGCGCGTTGATGATCCGGCAAATGGAGAACAACATCTACGCCCAGATCGGGCTGGTGATGCTCATCGGGCTGGCCGCCAAAAACGCCATTCTCATCGTCGAGTTCGCCAGAACGGAACACGAGGGCGGCAAGGACATTGTTGACGCGGCGCTGGCCGGGGCGAAGTTGCGGCTGCGGCCCATCTTGATGACCTCGTTCGCGTTCATCCTCGGCTGCGTGCCGCTGGCCATTGCAAGCGGTTCCGGCGCGCTGGCGCGGCAGGTGATGGGCACGGTGGTCATCGGCGGCATGCTGGCCGCCACCGGCATCGCCATCTTCCTGATTCCTGTTATGTTTTACCTGGTGGAGAAATGGAGCCGAAAGAAAACCGTGACGGTTGAACCCACAGCCAGTCACCCATTGACGCAATGATTAAGACAACTCCAAATTCCAATTTTCAAACAGACGGCGACGCCGGCAGGTTGCCGGCCGAATCGCCCGCACAACGACGCGCGCCGCGAAACCGTTGGTCATGGGCGATGGCCCATTGCCTGCTCGTGGGAATGGGGACCGTGGTCCTCTTCCAGAGCGGCTGTGCGATCGGGCCGGATTACGCGCGGCCCACCGTGACCTCACCCGACAACTTCCGCAGCGCCACGACTCTTGCGACGACCAATTCCCTGGCCGAATTGGCGTGGTGGGATATTTACAAGGACGAAACGCTGAAGGTTCTCATCCGAACCGCGCTGACGAACAATTATGATGCGCTCATCGCCGTGACGCGCATCGAGCAAGCCCGTCAGTCGGCCGAGCAGGCGCACGCCCAATTCTTCCCGACGGTGAACTACCAGGGCGGTGTCAGCAAAGGGAAGAACGAGATGCTCGGGAGTCCCAGCCCGCGAAGTGGCGTCAACGCCAGCACGGCATTGCTGGCGATCAATGCGGCCTGGGAACTGGATCTCTGGGGGCGCATCCGTCGTCTCAACGAAGCCGCCCGCGCGCAATACGTCGCCAGCGAGGAGGCTCGCAACGGCGTTATCCTGAGTCTGGTCAGCTCGGTGGCCCAGGCTTATTTCCAACTCCTGGAACTCGACCTCGCACACGACATCGCCAAACGCACGACGACCTCCTTTGGCGAAACCTATCGGTTGTTCTACCGAAAACTTGTGGGCGGCGCCGCCTCGCTGCTCGACACCTCCCGCGCGGAAGCCTCGATGGCCACGGCTGCTGCTTCCATTCCCGACATCGAACGCCAGATCGTCCTCAAGGAGAACCAGATCAACATCCTCCTCGGCCGCCCGCCCGGTCCGGTCCCGCGCACCGCGAAGCTGCTGGACCAGATCATGCCGCCCGCCGTACCCGCAGGCCTGCCCAGTTCGCTTCTCGAACGCCGGCCCGACATCCGCCAAGCCGAACAGAACTTGCGTTCTGCGAACGCGCAGATCGGTGTCACGATGGCGGAGTTCCTGCCCAAGATCGGCCTGACGACGCTCGCCGGGAGAATCAGCCCGGACCTTTCCTCGGTGGCCATGAGCGGTGGCTCGGCTGGCATGTGGTCGTTCGGCGCCAACGCCACGGGACCCATCTTCCAGGGTGGCAAGTTGATTGCCCAATACCGCCAGGCCAAGGCTGCACGTGATGAAGCGCAGCTCGCCTACCAGCAAACCGCGCTCAACGCCCTGAGTGATGTCGCCAATGCCCTCATTGCGCGGGAGAAACTCGAAGGGGTTCGCGAGCAGCAGGCGAAGTCGGTGCGGGCCTATCAGGAAGCTGTGAGTGTTTCGATGAAACGCTACATGGCCGGCAAGGCCAGCTACCTGGACGTCTTGAATGCCCAGGAACAGTTGTTCCCTGCCGAAAACGCGCTTGCGCAAACCGA
>CAZGGF010000070.1:0-15520 GCA_964524715.1 uncultured Verrucomicrobiota bacterium
TGGAGGCCATCTTCTCGGTGGAGTCCACGATGTTCCATGGCGTCGTGCTCTGGCTGGCTGTGATGTTCTGCGTCTATTCGCTTCGCCATCAGTTGCCCAGCAAGACGATTGCGATGTGGGCTTGTGCGGGGTTGCTGGCCACAAACCATCCCAAGGAGAAGGCCAGGAAGGCAGGAGCCGCATAAGACAGATACGCTTCCATCCCCTCGCCTATATCCAAGTCGCCCAGCATCGGATGGTAGTAGGACCACCATGCGGCCAAGACCAATTGCACACCGCTGACGATGATCGCCAGACCAGCCAAGGGAACGTAACGGCGCGATGCATAGGCGATGTGGAAGATGGCCACGAGGGAGAACAAGAGAGCGGGACCAATCCACAACGAGACGTTGTTGTAAAGCGGCAGACAGAGCAGGCAGATGAACAGGCTGACTCCGACGGTTACCGCCCATTCGCCCGGTTCCATGAACCAGAACAACCCGCTCGTTGGTCGGCTGTCTCCCCGAACCCTTCGCGTCTCCGGGGAGGTCAAAGCACCCATGCCCACTTCTTCAGGGGCGTGACCATGGGTGGAGGCGTTTGCGTTCATGATGGATTGGATGTGCCGCAGGAGACAGGAGTCCTCCTCCCGTCATTTCCGGCCTGATACGGCTGAAATCTGAGTCTCTTTCGATCTGCAACCACGAATTCGCTCTAAAATCTGTCTCAATCGTTCGGAATTACTGTAACGGTCGCGCAAACACCGTTCACAACCAGCGCGGGCTATTCGGAGCCGTTCGTCTTCATGTTCCAGATAATGCCTGATTTTGTCGAGCAGTTCATCATCATTCGAGAAGAACTCGGCTTCCCGGCCTTCGTCAAACAACCGGGCGTGCTCATCTGTGCGTTCAGCCAGCATGAACGCCCCGCAGGCGGGAATCTCCAAGGTGCGCGTGGTCTGCAGATCCCGATTGGATTTTCGGAGGAAACACAGGTTGATTTTGAACGCGCAGATGGCCTTCGCGTAATCATCCCCCCAAAGCGGACGGTTCTCCAACAGCACCGATGACGGAACGTCATGCATGCGCTCCCACGTGTAGCCCCACACGCGAACCGGCAGGCCTGCGCGGCCAAGATGCCGGAGCGATTCCGCACGATCAGGCTCCCACTGCCCGATGAATCCAACCGCACCGCCCAGCCGCTGTTCTTCCTCCGCACTGACAGCCATGGGTCGATGCGTGTGAGGATCGTAGGCATTATCGGTAAATAGAACCTCCGGGCATCCCAACCCCTTCAATTCCTGAACGTTATAACTCTTGTTCGTGACGTAGAAATGATAGAGCGGTAGCCCTTTCAAGAAACCCTTCGACTGGTTTCCCGGGTTCATCATGTCGTCCGGAGAAAATCCCACGATCTGACATGCCGGCTGGATATTGCGAACCCCGGCCAGTGTCTCGGGCCGGATGGTCAATCCCTTGTCGATCCACAGAACATCAAAGGACGAATCCCGTATGGCAGAGAGAATCTCCGCATTTGCGCCGGTCAAGTCTCTCGGTCCCAGAAGCTTGTGGCCGATACGTTTGGCAAGTGAAGGGCGAACGGTTTCCGATGCCTCTGCCTTGACGGTGGTCACGACACGCAACTCATGTCCCAAATCACGCAACGCATGGAACCTCTGCACCGTCGTGCTGCCTTCGACAACCGGCCCGACAGCCAGAATGCGCAATGGGCGCTGGGTCGAATCGGTCATGTCCGTGACACGCCCTTCCCCAGCCATTCCATGGACACGGCACGCCCCGTCGCTGCGCGTGTGATCAGTTGCGACATGACGTCGGTGTATTCGCGCATGTCGAGCGCCCCCAACAATCGTTCGGTGCCGGCCAGAAAACTCTTCCGCACTTCATCGTAGTGGTCCGCAATGAAAAGCAGTTGTCGCACGAAATCGTTCACTTGTTTCGTTTCAAAACGCACCCCCACGTCGAACCGTTTCGACAACTCGCTCAATCCTCCGGAATCCGCCAGCAACACAGGCACCTGCGCTTCCGCCGCCTCACAGAGAATCCGTCCAAACCCCTCGGCAACCACACTGGGTATGGCCAACAGATCGAGCGCCGCCAGTTCCGCCCCCACCTCTTCGCGATAACCTCGAAACTCAATCGAATCGCGAACATCGTGCCGCGCCACCAACTCTTCGATCAGCCGCTGTTCCTCCGGTTCTGTGGCGTGGCCGATGAACCGAAAGTGAAATCGGTTGACGCCCGACTGCCTCAGGCGTCCCGCCGCTTCCACGATCAGGTCATGTCCCTTGCCACGGCAAACGCGTCCCAGCAAACCAACTGTGATTGGTTTCGATGCCTCGCTGGTTGCAGACCTTGGACACTTCAATCCCTTGAACTTGTAGCCATGGTAAACCGTGGAAAGCCGGTCCGCAGGCACATGGGCGGATTGAGCCGTAAAGACCGAGTTGCACACAAAGGTGGAGACCTGATCATGAATGTCCGTCAGGGCACTCACCCACTGGGCATCCTCGATCGTCTGCAGTTGGCACAGCATGGGAAGCCGCAACCGCCGTGCAATCGCCGAAACAGGACGGAGGATGCCACCCTGGTTGATGTAAACCAGATCAGGTTTTGCACGCCACCAATGCAACGCCAGCTGCATATAGTTCCATACTTTGGACAACTTGGAACGATGCAGCATGTCCGGCGGCAACAAACAAAAGCTGGCGACGCCAAGCTCGCCCAGCTTGGCTGCTAAGGGCTTGCCATGCGGCAGAATGACTTCGAGCTGGAACCGGGCCGGATCAAGGCCTTTCAGAAGGTCCAGCAGCGCCATTTCGGAGCCATACAAATTACCTGATGGCTCCACCACTGATACCCGCAGTTGTTTCCGATCGGACATATCAACAGAACCCGCCCTCAAATCCCGTCTGCTCGACGGGCGCGAGGTTCTCAGGCTCCCGGCCTCATGAACAGGATGGTCGCTCCACCCAGCAGTTCTTCTTTCCGGCGTTCATCGCCAACGGCCATGAGCCGGGAGAACATCCGGACCATTCTCTCACGCAATCCGTCCGGCAATTCAAATCGTCCCCCAAAACACACTTCGCAATCCGTGAAGCCCGCTTTCTTCGCATGGCAACAGAGCAGCCACCAAGGCAGGATGGTGATGTGCCCGCTGTCCGAGTACTCCCGTTCATTGAAATAAGCCAATCGCCCGTGCTTCAGAAAACCGAAACGACCCCGGATCGTATTGATGTTGGGCGTGGTCACTATCAGGAATCCGTCGGGACTCATGAGTTTCCGGCATTCCCTCAGGAAGTCGATGGGGTTCTCAAGATGTTCGATGACTTCCACCGCGATAATATGCTTCGGCTGGACTTTTCTGGCTGCAAATTCCTCACTGAATCGCCCATTCAGATCCACACGAAGAAGTTCGACTTCGGGCACTCCCCAATCCTTCGAATACAGATCATTGGCGGCGACCTTATACCCCAGTGCGAGCAACCGTTGGGTCAGCGCACCCGTGCCTGCGGCAATATCCAGGATGAGATCGCCGGTGCGGCCCGATCGCGAGACCCTCTCAACGACCTTGTCATGCAGGCCGGTCATCGCCTTTGCTTTCAGTCCGCTATTCATGATTCAACCGATCGTTCCTGCGCTCAAGCAGTTCCCTGTAAAATCCTTCGGTCTTGTCGATCATTCCCTGCATGGAATGCCGTTCCAGCAGAACACGCCGTTGTTTCTCGATGACAGACCGCCTGGGGCCATCTTCTGCCAGCATTTCCTTCGCCCGCGCCCAAATGGCGGCCGGTGAATCTGCGAGGTCAAAAAGGCACTCCTCCAATCCACCGCTCAGTATCTCCACCACGGCTCCTGCCTTGGATGTCAGGACCGGCAGACCCGCAGACATGGCCTCGATGATCGTGTAGCCAAAGCTCTCACATTTTGCCACGTACAAGTAAAGCCGGCTCGTGCGCATCAAGGCAGGCACATCGTTTCTGTTGCCGAGCAGCAAGACCTTCTCCTCCAATTGTCTGCGCCTGATCTCCGCCTTTAGTGACGCCTCTTGGGGACCATCGCCCACAATGGCAAAAACAACCGTGCTGTCTTTTGATTCTTCGGCAATGTCCAACAACTTCGTGTGGTTCTTCAGCTTGTCCAGCCTGCCCACCGTCAAGATGACGTGTTTCCCGCCATCGAGCGACGTAGCAGCCGCAAGTTTCAACGACTCTTCCGGCTCCACATCAACACCGTGGGGAATCACACGAACCAAAGCCCGGGCGCCCGCGTGTTCCTGGACGCTCTTGGCAGAGAACTGCGAAGGGGCTATGTAGTTCCGAATCTGGAGAAAGAACCGCTGAAAGAGCCAGCGAAACGCCCAGGGAGCGGCTCCTCCCTGATAGTCCCTTTCCATCATTTCATAGAGGGGATGGATGCTGAAATGAGCGGTCACCAGAACAGGAATTTTTGCGCCGGTCGCCAGCTTGGCAGCCGTGCCACTGGCCACATCCATGCCATGGATGATGTCCGGACTGTTCGCATGTGCCCTGACCCCGAAGTACATGCGAATGAAGCTGCCGGTTTCAACGGCCAGTTGCTGCGCTTTGCGGCCAAAAAGAGAAGCGGCCCTGACCCAGGCTCCGGTGATCAATCGCACCCACCGGGGAGCATCAAAAGGTGTCAGCACTTGCACATTATGTCCCCGCTCTTGCAGCGCATTCTGCAGCGTTTGCAGGTACTTCACCACCCCGCTCGTTGCGTTGTTGACTACGTAGGTTGTCAGCAATATCCGCATGAAATCTCTTACAGGCTCACCCAGCTTCGAAGCACCTTCAGGACAGGTTGGAATTGATGGTCATAATTCCAGGTGCGCAAGTGTGCCGCCCTGCCATTTTCGACCATGCGAATTCGCGAGTTCTCGTCTGACAAAATGCGGCTCACAGCGTCGCCCGCCGCCTTTACATCGTCCTGCGGAATACAGAATCCGCACCCGTTCCCCTCGATCAATTCCGGCAGCGAAGGGTTGGCATCGGCAATTTGCGGGACACCGAGAGCCATGCATTCGAACCTCTTGTTCGAGGCGAATGCCGAATACGTCCAAGCCGGGCCCCTGGGCTCCAACACCGTCCAGCCCACGTCGGCCCCGGCAATCATGGCGTAATGCTCCGAGAGGGATTGAAAGCCGGGGTCAAAAACGATGACCCGGCCCGCAACCCCGGCAGTCTCGGCCAGCTTCATCAAGCCTTGGGCGTATTCCGGCCGGTTGCGGCCTTTGATTACAAACACCGTATCCGCCGGCCATTGGGGCATGGACCTGATCGCATTCTCCAAGCCATGTGTCAGGCCCACAGCACCATGGTAGAGAACGATGCGGGCGTTCGCCGGCAGTCGATTCCCCAAGGCTTGTCGCAACAACGGTTGCGGCAATTGTCGAATGGGCCGCGGACAGTTGGCCACGATCTGAATGTCCTTCGCATCGATCCCGGCGTCTTGCGCAAAAACGCCCGCACGACCGGGATCAGGAAACACTATCAGGTCGGGCACGCGCGTGTTTCGCCACACGTAACGGTTGGCAAAGCGAACGTAGCATCCTTCCGGCTCGCGCTCAGGCAACTCGTGAAAATGCCACACCAAACGGATTCCATGGCGCTTTGGATGATCGCCCAGGGCATGAGCCACTTCGGCATCGAACCCCATCACGATTTCCGGACGAACCCGCCCCACCAGCCGCCTGATGCGGTGGCGAAACAGCGCGACCCTCATCAACCGTCCGGGCAAGGAACGCGCTTCTGAGCTCGAGTGGGTGTAATGCCGTTGAATCGCAGGATTCAAACCGGCATCCACATTGGCGCCGCTGAACGGCGACTCTTGCGCCACGCTGACTCGGAAGCCCTGTTCAACCAGGATATTGGCCTGATGAACCGAGGGCGGGTAGAGCTCGATCGCAGGCCGCAAGACGAGCAGGATATGAGGACGTTGGGTCGATGTCGCGGACATGTTGTGGATCCGAATCAACTTCGGGGATCTGGCTGCACAGGCTGGAGTGCTTCACACAAGACGTTCTTCAGTGCCTCTCGAATGCCCGCACTGGAAGACAACCTGGAGAAGATGGCATGCGCTGCTTGTCGTCTTGCGATGTAGGCATCCCCGGATTCCTCCAGCATTGCCAACATCGCACCCGCCAGCTCGCGCACATTTCGGGGTGGCACAAGCATCGCGGCCTCCGTCTCGCCATACAATTCCGGAACGCTCCCAACCGTCGTGGCGATGAAAGGCACGCTGAATTGCGCAGCTTCCAACAACACCAGCGGATAGCCTTCATGGTAGGAAGGCAAAACCAGGCATCGTGATCGGGCCATCGCATCGAGCGTTTCCTGGCGGGTCTTGAAGAACTTGAAGGACACGTTGTTCGCAACGCCCAACGTGCGAGCCAGCGAAGCATAGGGCTCTTCGCTCCCCGGTCCAGCGACAAGGACACGCACCTCCGGGAACTGCTTGGAGACTCCCAGCGTTGCGTAGACCAGTTCCTCCAAACCTTTTTCCTCGTCGCGCCGTCCCAGGAAAATGAAGTCAGCCGCAAAGCGGGCCGGCGGGGGCGCATACGCCACGCCTTGATCTTCAATCCAGAATGGGAGACGCAGGATTCGCCCCGGATAGCCGTACGTCTGCCGTATTCCATGGTCGATGGCAACAGACGGCGAAAGAACGGCGCGAGCGCGATCCAACAAACGGGTCGCAGCCGCATCGACGAATCGGTTGCCGGGATTGGCGTTGGTGAATTCCCAGGCCAGCACCTGATCTGCCACACTGCTTTGCAGGAGGTAGCGGGCCAGCGTGGTGATGCCTGTCACGAAAACATAATCGGGGCGTTCACGAACGATGCTCTTTCGAGCCTGCCAGGCCAGGCACCGGCTCGGCCAATCCCAACGGTGACCCTTGTTCAGAAGCGGCAGGACGATCTTGAAATCACGAGGCACTTCGCCATCAACGAATTCCGCCAGCAAGGTGAAACAGGTGACGCGCAAGCCAAGCCGCGCCAACTCCTGGCACAGGAGCAAGGGCGCAAGGCACCCTCCCCCGCGATGTCCCACCATGCCGCAGATGACGAAAGCCTGTTTTCCGTTTGTGTCCATCGAGCTATTTCTTGCGCAGAACAACCGCCAGCGATTTGATGAGCAAGTCACACTCCTCAACGCCTGCGCTCAATAATTGCGTCCATTTTTCCGGGTATGCCTGCCGGTACGCAAGCCCCTTGGCGCTGAGCTTCACAACGACAAACTCCAGGTGGAATCGCCGGGAGAACTCTTCCAAATATTCGGCCGCGGTTGCGAAGGAAAACTGCTGCTGCAAAGCCCAGAAAGGCAGATTGGGGTCCGGTTGTCCGTCGAAGAACGCCTGGTTCTGAATGCGTTTCTGATACTCGTCTTCATCCAGCAGAAGATGATCATAACCCGCCTCGTCGCCATAGGCCGCAATGCAGTGATCAGCCCCGAAAGAATAGTACAAGGGACCAAAACAGTGCCAGGCCCGGCCGCCGGAACGAAGGACACGGCTCGTCTCATCCACCATGACCTTCAAGTTGCGCACGTGTTCCAGGACCGCGCTGCTGGCAATCAGATCGAAGGACTCGTCCGGAAAAGGGATGGCCTCGATGGCTCCCTGCCGGAAATTTACATCGGCCCCAAAGAACCGTCGCAACTCCGGCACGATTTTGTCCCACCTCTCCTGGAGCGAATAGACATCGATTCCATCGAGGTGTTTGACCCCGCGCCGCAGCCAGAATTGCACATCCTCGGCGCCCACATAACAGCCGGGGATCAAAACCCTCGTGGCCGGTTTAACCCGCATGTGCCTGAGCAGAAACGCAAGCGACGCGTCGGTGCCAAAACGATCTTCGATGCATAGAAGATCGCAGCGCACGTTCAGGTTCACGCGGGCGCGGCGGCGAAATGACGATTGTTGGAGGTAAAGCGCCGGTTGCGCCACAAGACGCGCGAGTTTGCGTTTGATGGACTCGCTCGGCAGCAGGATCGAAGGATCCACGATTTGCCGGCTGATGTCCTTGGGGGAATACTCCTGCACGCTGGCGCAAACACGCCGTTTGACTTCACGAATGATTTCCAAGCGCATCGTTGTGCCGCCGCGAACCCGGATGGCCGCAGCCTTTCGATTCATCGATCACCGATATCCAGTGACATCACATAGTGACTGAAAAATGCCCTCTCCAAGAGCATCCATGTTCCTCGTCATGGCAAGGTTTCTCGCCCGCTCGCTCATGGCAGTCCGCAGCCCTTCGTCCGTGGCGAGTTTCGTGATCGCATCGCGGAGACTGCGTTCATCGCCCGGTTCATACCAAAGCCCGACGCCTTCCTTCTCCACATCGATCAACCATGGACTCCGGGCCATGATGCATGGGATGCCGATCCCCAGCGCATCGAAGAAAGAGGAAATCCCATGCGTGCTGGCCGTGCAGCATTCCTTGCGGATCGGCACGATCAAAGCCATGGCACGGCTCAAGTCATCCAGCAGCTTCTCGGATTGGCCGTCTCCCAGGGATAGTTCCACGTTGGATGGGAACTTCTCGCCGAGCTGGGGGCGTCCCGGGTGGACGCGACAGCGATAAGGCAACCCCTGAAACGCACGCCCAAGAAGCGCGTAATCCCGCCCGGTGATTCCCGAAGCCACGAAGTAATTCCCGCCACCCACCCACTTGGGATACATGGGGAGGTCCGGACCAATCCTGCCATCAAGCATCTTCGATGCAAATTCCGGGAATTTCTCCTGCATGTGTTTCTGCAGAGACGGTGTATGACATAGCACACGATCCAAACCCGCAAGCACCAGTTTCGCACGAAGCCGTCCTTGAAATGAGTGGGTCACAAAAGGTGTATGCAACAACGCAACAATAGGCTTGGGGAACAAACCCATGCCTCGCAGCATTGCCAGCATCCCCATGGTGTCCGTATTCGCAGAATAAACAGCGTCGTATCTGGCAAACAGCCTCACGGCATTCCATTGTTCAAACAAGTTCCCGAATCTCGGCGAATACCATCGGCTGGCCAAATCCCGCTGCTTCTTCGGCAATCTCCAGACGACTCGCGTTCGCCGGGCCATGAGTTCAACAATTCCCAATCCCATCTGGCTCGTGACCAATCCCCTCCGCCGAAGCTTCAGCACGTAGCCAATCCATTCGTTGTTCAGGTAACAAATCGACAATCGTTTTTGTTGACGCATAATCGCGCAGTACTGGGTGTGTTCGCTTCAGCAGCCGGCGTTTTCCAACACTAGGAAAGACGTATCACGCGTTTTATCAACGCCCGCAATGGCCTGCACTTTTGCAGAATCTGATACCCCACATGTGCCAGGAGTATTTCAATTTTGTACAGGCACTTCTGAATCGGTTTCGTCGTGACGGATGGATCCTTGACGAACACCAAACCGCTCACCCTGTAGTAGCCATGGCTCAATCGCCTGGCCTGCAGCGAAAGCCCGAAATCCACCCTGAATCCAATCTCGAGCAACTTGAGCATCCAATAGTGGTCGTTCTGGCAATTCACATGATGATGACCTCCCTGCCCCGGGATGGCATGAGTCATGACAATGTATTTGCGGCTGCTGCCAAAAGTCTTGAGGAAGTTCTGCGTGTATTTCTCCTCGACGTGTTCAACAAACTCACAGCACCACACGAGATCGTAATCGCGGGGCGGAATGTACGGCCCGGTGCAGAAATCGTGCGTCACATGAAAGTCAGGGATTACACTGTTGCGCTTCGCCTCAGCGTATCCATCCACTCCCAGGACGTCACACCCCAGCGTTTTGAAAAATCGCGTGGAGTATCCTTCACCACAACCGACATCCAGCACCGATCGGACACCCAGTTCGTTGTAGATCCATTTCCACAATTCCGGATACCACGTGTCTGGATCGCCACCCTGCAGGCAACCTCCCAGATGAGCTTTGGTGTTCTCAGGCATATCTTCGATCATCTTTCCTGCATTCCAACACACTCCCCGAAGAGCCCTGCCATTGTTCGACAGAGAACGGGAAAAGAGAACTGCCGCACTTCCGATGAATCTGCATCGAAATGCAAAGCCTGTTCCGTCTTCATTTTCACCAGCGACTCCAAAGCGCCCATGATTGCTTCAGGCGAATCCGGGTCGGCCACCAAACCGCTTCGGGTCCTGCGGACGATGTCAGCGCAGGAACCCCGCTCGGGGACAATCGCAAGAATGGGGCGTTCCGCGGCCAGATAGTCGAACAGTTTGCCAGGGATGTGGTAGTCCTTCATCACGCGGGGGAAAACGATCATCTGCACATCGCTCCGGCGCATCCATGCGATGGCTTCGCCATGGGTAACACGCGGCAATACCTCCACTTCCAAGCCGTCGAAATCGAAATCAACAGTGCATCCGCCCACAAACACCAGCTTCAGTTGTTTCAGGAGCGCGGGCTTGCGGCTGGCGATGAATTTGAGCGCGTCGTAAAGGGGTTTCGGGGAGTACTCGCCGTAGAACGAGCCCGTATGAACAATCAGCAGTTTTCCCGGCGGAGAATCCTGTGGCGTCTTCCCGCAGAAATCCTCCGGATCATATCCGCAGGTAATCGGCATGGCTTTTCCCTGCGGGAAACAATGTCTTTGAGCGAACTCCTGCGCAATCAGGGGATGAGCGAACATACATCGGTCGGATTCGCGCGCCACCAGTGCCTCCGCCCGGGCCTGCCGGGCCAATTGCCATTGGGGAAGATGCTCCCCGGACATCAGAATCGGATTGCCCATCCACGGATCCCGAAAATCGGCCACCCATGGAATGCCAAAACGCCGCTTGATCGCCATCCCCACAAAGTGAGCCGAGAGCACCGGAGAACTCGTCCAAATGACGTCAGGTTTCGATTTCTGAATGACACGGGCCGCCCGGGCGATTGCGAGTCCGGCCCACTCCCGAAACCGGCAGGGGTAATCAATGAAGAAACCAAGATGGTGGCCCACACGGCCCAAGTGATGGGCAAACAGCCAGCCGCGAGTTTGTCGCCACAGAGTGTCATGCGGATAATCGATGTGGTGGACATCCACGTCCCCGGGAATCTCCTTCACAAGGGTTTCGTCCAGCCCAAAATCAGGATCGTTCTTGCCTCCACAGATGACGGTCGGCTGCCACCCTTGCTGAGGGAGGTATTTGCAGAACTTCAGCATCGGGTAGACCGCCGGCCCGCCAATGGGCGGGAAATAATACGTCACCATCAACACCCGTTTCACGATGTGTGTGTCCTTGAAGTCAAATTGCCTGCCGCATCAGACCTGCCCTGCCACGCAGCAAAAGAGGCAGCCTCGCTGCGAAGGCGTTTCAAGATGCCGGCGGAACCGAAAGGAAAAGATGCATGGCAAGCGAGCCGTTCACGCCCGCAGTGCCTCCGGCTCTGGCATGCGGCAACATCGCAGTTCCCTCTGTGGCATACAGCGGGATCTCGTACGCGCCATTTTCACCGGCCTTGTCCTCGTTCCACAAAATCAGTTCCAGTTCACGACCGGCCATCCGCACGGGTTCTGCGAACTGAATTCGGACAGACCGCCATTGCCTGAACGGTTTGCCCGTAGCCAGTGATTTGATGCGACTGTGTATTCGCAAGATGCCCATGACGCGTTCGGCCTGGGTTGGCACGACCACCCCGCCCGTAAGTTCGTGGGTTGTGCCATCGTGAGTCCTCTCGACCAGCTTCCAATTGAGCGCTTTGCCCTCAACCCCCACCGGGACGATTGCGGACAGGTCGATGGCCCGCAGTCCGACTCCGTCCATGGTTTGCCTTGGCAACGGCTGCACCAAAGGCGACTGACGCCATGGCAAACAACGTCCCATGAGTCTGAGATTCGCGAGCGCACCATTGAACGTCTGCACATTCTCCGCCCTCTGCGGGAGCGCCGCAGTGCCCGACCGATAAGGGCCGCAGCCCAATTTCTGCATCTCGGACAGCCTGCGGGCAACGGTGTTCACCTTGTGATACAGGATGTGTGCGTAGCGTTGACTGAGCGCACCCGGGGGCATTCCGTTCTTGAGATCCGAACAAAAGCCGGCCTGTTCCTGGGCACGATCCAGATGGCGGAGCGTGGCATCCCACCAGTTCGGCCCAATCAAAAGGCAGCCGACAATCAGGAGCGTAGCCTTGGATACTCTGCAAAAGCGGGATTGGTCGTAGAGCCTGAAAATGAAATACGAGGCCCACAGGATGGGAAGCGCCATGAGCACGTATCGATCCTCAAACCCGGCATGGTCCGTCAGCCCTGCGCGCCCATATCCAATCGAAGCGGCCAGCAGAACCGTCGCCGCCAGAAAAACCGCCAGGCCGATGCCCCGCTCTTCGCTCCGCGCCTTCAGTGCCAGCAATATCCATGCGCCTGCCACGATAAGGACCACGAGACACACGCTCCCGGGCCAAAGCCGCGTTGCCACGGGGCCCAGTGTCATCGACATCGCTTCCAGGGCGGATCGCACCTTGAGACAGAAGCCAGCAGGCACGCCTGGAGCAGGCGAATGCTCAAAACATGCGAGTTGCAGTCCGATCAGGATCAAGGACAGAAGCGCGCAGACTCCGATAGCCAGTCCCCAATCCTTGGAATGATGAATGCGCCAGTTTCGGATTGCGAGCACGCCAGCCCAGAGGGCGGGCAAAAACGCCAACACCACGCCGACCAGTCCGCACATCGGCAACAGAACCAGACTGATCGAGGCTGCCCACATGGCGCCCTTTCCATGTTCAGCCATCGCCGAGAGGCTGATGAGCAGCACCCCTGCAATGGCAATCGCCAGCACAATCCAGAACTGGTGTCCCCAAAGAAGGTTCTCGGTGTGAGTGAGACCCAACGTGACAATGGGGATGAACGCATCAGTGAATTCCAATCGTCCCTTCACTTTGCGAATCACCAGAATCATACCCAGGGTGATCAAGGAAAGGACAAGCGCACTGGCGTACATCAGCCAGGTGAAGTCACCACCGGAAAATCGAAGGACCCCTTGCATCAGAAGCAGCGGAAAAGGCCAGCGATGACCGCTGTAGCTCTCCATCAACCAGCGGGCATTCAGTGGGTGCTCCCCGGTCAGCAACGGCACCAGCACGTTCCACTCGTCCCAATAAGGGACATTGGCGCCCCACAGGGCCACGTAACCGACAGTAGCCGCCGTCAGCAAAGCCCAGACAGACCAGACAAAAACCGGCCCAACCCGCTTGCTCATGCCTGTCGTCCCGCCTTAGCGGCGGGCAGAACCCTGCCTTTCCATTGCTGCTTTGTCGTGGTCGCGCGCACTCTTGATGCCCTGCAAGCGCGAGGCCAGCCACGCGGCATCCTGCAGTGCGTTGCCAATGGCAGTTCCATCGAACCGAGCCAATCCGCGGACGCACTCTCCCGCCAGCGTCTTGACAACATAGAGGCACCGGCTCGCCCACGTCCTTTGGATGTCTTTCAACGCCAGCAGATAAACCGACCGCCGTGCGTGAGGGCTCGGCGCCTTGCCTCCACTGCTCTCCATCTGCGCCAGCGTATGCCAATGATAAACCAGAGCGCCGGGCACGAGACTGAATTGAAATCCAGCCCAGCGAATCCGCCTGCACAAATCCTCGTCCTCGCCATATAGGAAGAAACACTCGTCAAACAATCCCACCGATTCAAACACAGCCCGATGGAACAACACCGCGCCGCCATACGCCTCCCTCAGAGGATACGTCTTGCGCCGTTGTCCGCGCCACAAGTCGTCAATGAACTCGCCCGCTTCGACCAGCAATCCCCTTCTCATGCCGGGGTCCAAGCCACTGCCGTCGTAACGCAACTGCAGCGGCGCGAAGACTCCGGGCGGGTTTCCCTTTGCGGCTTCCTCCAACCGCGAAAAACAATCAGGCGCCACGGTCGTGTCCTGGTTGAGGAGCATCACGTACTCGGCGCCTTCATCCAGCGCCAGCTTGATGCCGACGTTATTCCCCGCCGCGAAGCCGAGGTTCCTATCGTTCTGCATCAACCGCACTTGCGGAAACTGCTGGCGCACCTTTTCCGGCGTACCGTCCGTGGAGGCGTTGTCCACAACCAGCACGCGCTGGCCGTCAACCCCAGAGGCAAGAACTGACTCGAGGCACTTCTCAATCCATTGCAAGCCGTTGTAGGTCAGGACAACGACAACCATGTTCAAGCTGGCGGCAGATTCGGTCATGGGCGGTCTGCCTTCCCCATCAGTTGAAGCAACTTCCATTTCTTTCCCATCAAAATGCGCGGGCCGCCAACTTCCAGAAGTTTCATCATCAGTTCGGCAAGTGGTTTGGACTGCGCGGCGGGAGAAGATTGAATGACCTCCTCAAGGATTCCTGCCAGTTGAGGCAGGGTGGTCTTCAAATCAAACAGCTCCGACGCACGGCGGCGCCCTGCCTCACCCATCACCTTGCGCCGTCCCGGATCAGCCAGCATCTGCTCCAAGGCCCCCGCCAAAGTCTCGGGGTTCTTCACGGGCACCAACATCCCCGTCTTGCCGTCTTCAACGAGATCACGCGGTCCACCGCAGTCGGTCGCCACCACCGGCAATCCTGCTGCCATGGCCTCGACGATCGTCATCCCCATGCCCTCAGTATGGGATGGATTGCAGCAGATCGCCGCCCGTCGGAGACACGGGCGCGTGTCCTTCTGAAAGCCTGAGAATTGAAAACAGTTTTGAATCCCCAGCGATTTCAAACGCCTCTCAATCTTCGCCTTGTAGGTCAAATGATCAAACTCACCGACGATCCGCACTGTGAACTTGGGAGTTTTCCCGGCCAGGATGCCGGCAGCTTCCACCAGATCATCAAGACCCTTCTCGGGTGTGGTGGTGCCCACCGATACAATAACGCGGCTGTCATAATCCGGCGCACATTCGGCAAAGCGAGCCGCATCAACGCCTGAATAGACCACGGCCACCTTCTCCTGGCCGGCCGTCCTCCTGACTGAAGCTGCCAGCGTATTGCTGACACAAACCACGCGGGTTGAAAGCGCGCCCATGCAACCGTAAATCGTAGCCGGGTCCAGCGGGCCCAAAAATCCACCGTGGCCCATAAACTCACGCACAATCCATGCGTGGGGTTTTCCCTCAATCGAAGCCGCCAAGGCCCCGGCAGGAACAACAGCCACGTTCGTCACCACTGCCGCAATGTCTTCCTTGCAAATAACAGACCGCAGGCTTTCCACAGCCTTCGGCAAAAGTCGTATTGAATAGAGCCATGCATCCACGCTGCCTGAGGTCACCCACCATGGCTGCGCCACCCGCACTGTTTTTATCCCCAGCGCCTCCACTTCCGCACCGAACGGACCGGGTTCAGCCACCACAACAACAGGCTCGATCCGGCTTGTGCGCAGTCTCCCAAGCAATGAGAGCAAATCCCGCGAGGCTCCGCCCAAACCACCGGAATTTGTCACGAAAAGGACTCGTTTATTCATTTCCTGAAACACCAATTCCTATACGCTTGGTGAACCCGGCTCGCACTACTTCTCAAAACCGCCAACAACTCCAAACAGTTTCAAAATGGGCCGAGCCAACCGA
>CAZGGF010000071.1:0-4567 GCA_964524715.1 uncultured Verrucomicrobiota bacterium
TGGAACAACATCCTCGCCGCCATGATTCAAGTTCGTGAAAACCATGGGTGGAGAGAGTAGAAACAATCTGGAGCCAGATACTCACTGACACAATAGACTCGCGCGCCGCTGTGGCTTATGTTGGCGCTGTAGAAAGAACACAATAAATAATATGAACAACATCTCCTCGATTTGCTCCCGTCGTGAATTCCTCCGTCGCAGCGCCGCCGTGGCCGGTGGCGCAATGGCGATGCGCCATTTGCCCGCCGCATTTGCTGCCGCGGGTGGCACACAAATCGGCGCGCAGCTTTATACCGTGCGCGAGGCCTGCAAGGCCGACTTTGCCGGCGCGATGAAAAAAGTGGCCGCACTGGGTTATCGTGCCGTGCAAGTTTCCGGCGATAACGGCAAGACAGCCGCCCAAACCAAGAAGATATGCGACGACAACGGACTGGCCATCATGGCCACGCATGTCAATCTGGCTGATTTTGAAAAGGGCCTGGATCCCATCCTGAAGGATCACGAAACACTGGACTGTCGTTACATCGGCATCCCGTACATCGCGGCCCCCCTGCGCAAGACCAAGGAAGACTGGCTGAAGCTGGCGGAAAAGTTCGAAAAGTGGGCAAAGGAACTCAAGACTCGCGGCTTTACGTTGATGTATCATAATCACGCGTTCGAGTTTGAGGCGGTGTATGACGGCAAGGCTGCGATCCACCTGCTCTACGACAACGCGCCAACGCTGCAGGCAGAGCCGGACCTCTACTGGATCGCCAAAGGCAAAGCCGACCCCGCAGAGTTCGTGGCCAAGTTCAAGAACCGTGCACCCATGATCCACTGCAAGGACATGGACAAGACGGATGGCAGCTTCGCTGAAGTCGGCTACGGGAAGCTGGATTGGGACACCATTCTGAAGGTCTGCAAAGAGGTTGGCGCACTCGGCTACTTGGTCGAGCAGGACAAGTGCAAGCGCGACCCGTTTGACAGCCTCAAGATGAGCCTGGAGTTCCTGAAGTCGAAGGGGCTGAAGTGATCGCTTGCGCGGGCGCTTCAGTCCGCGGCTGCCGCTGATTCAGCGCGCACCGCAGGCTGAAGCGTCCGCGCTATGTCCACCTACCAGCGCACGTTCCAGAACGCTGTCTCCTGCTGCGTCATGGCTTGGGCCTCTTCCACAGTGGTCCAGCGTTCCTCGAAGTTTTTGCCCCACGAGTCGGAGATGGCAATCTCGTTGGTCTTGGGGTTGTAGCCGACAATCATGCGGATGTGGCCGTTGCCGACTGTGCCCCCCGGACTGTCGGGCATGCGGAGCATCTTCGGCCCCACTTTCGAAACACTGCGCGCAGCCTTGAGCTTCTCCGGCCACACTTTCCAATCCGTGACGTCCAGACGCTCTTTCGAGCGAGCGCTGATCCTCTTGTCCATCTCCAGGTCGAAGAAAATGCCCCACATCAACGGGAAACCCTTGTCAATGTATTTGGCCAGATTCGGCACCGTCAGCGTGAGATTGAGTTGCTCGAATCGACGGCCGTTACGCCGGGCCAGCGCCTCGACATTCTCAAACATCACATTTGCTAACGTGCCCCCGCCCGTCCTGGTCTGGCCCGCCAGTGCAAGCACATACATGTCTGCCTGAATTCCAATGTAGCGGAGATAACGCTCCCAGGTCGCCGGCGCACAATACCCCTTCGGTCCCTGGTCAACCATCGGGATTTCCGTGACAATCACATCCCCGTTCTCGCGTTTCTTCACGCGCTGGCTGAGGGTGTCGCGCAACTGCTGGTAGGCAATCACCTCGGACCGCCCCTCCCGGTCAGCCACTTCGGCAGGGATCACCCGCACACCCACGTAGTTCTCGGGAGTCTCCAACAGAATCGCGTGGCCCTTCCAGTTCCAGCGCCGCACCTTGTAACGGACCTTCCGCGTCTGCCCGAAGAACGTTTGCGTCGGCTCACCCAGCAACGGCTTCAGCGACGCTTCGATGGCCTGTGCGTCGCGCTCAAACTGTTTGGGGTTGCAGCGGTCACCGGAATTGGCAAACACCATCGAAACCTGCGTGACGCGCCCCTTCTCCGCGTAAAGCGCCAACGAATACGGCCGCGCACCGAGTACGCGCACGTCTTCCTTCGCGTAAAGCCGGTAACTCGCCTGCGCAGTCGTGCGCGACTCTTCCGGCCAGCCAAGCTGTTTGCCCACATCACCTTCGTTCGCCGTCCAAAGCGATTCGCTCTGCCACAACGGCAGGCCAAATGCGGTATTCAGGTTCTGAAACTTGATAATACCCATGGCCGCCCAAGCCGGGCCTGAGACCATCGTGAAACACACCAGGGATGCGAAGAACGCGCGCCAACTGGCTGCATGGCAACGTGAGGTTGTTCCCAACTGCAGCGTTTTTTCCAACCGCGCCCCTCTGGCTGTCTTTATGTGTTTCATAGTCCCGATTCTGGATGGCTCCACATAGCTTTGTTGCTTTCGCCTCGTTGAAAACCCGAAGCTATGCAACCAAGGCATTGAAGGCAAATGCAAATCCGCGCCGGAAGAGAAGGCGCTGGGTCAGGCGAAACTGACAACTTCCCGGACTTTGCTGACAAGGTCGCCCAACTGAAACGGCTTGAGGAGGTAGCCACGAACATCGTTGCGGAGTCGTTTGGCGGCTTCGATATCGTCACAGAAACCCGTGATCAGCACCACCGGCACTTCCGGGTCAATCTTCCGCAAACAATCAAACACCCCATCCCCGTTCATCATTGGCATGCAGAAATCCAGCAGGACAAGGCTGATGTCGCGCGATTGATTCCTGAACAACTCAATGCCCTCCTGCGGACTGGAGGCCGTGCGAACATCGTACCCCTCGTTCTCCAGACCCATGCGCACCATGTTAAGGACACTGACGTTGTCGTCGATGACGAGAATGGAGGGATGCGGGTGCCTCATCCCAGGAATTGGCCGGCTTGATGCTTTGCACAGCGCCAGACAGAAGATAAATAATGCCACTACTCCGACTGCCACGATCATCAAAAACGTCGTCATACATCTGCCTCCTGTGAGAGGGTTTTTATAGCATAAAGACATCGGTCCCTCCAACAACAAAATGATGTCGCCCGGCTTGAAAAGTGGCAAACCGGCCCAAACCGCCTCCGGGATGCAGGGGTCGGAACAGATGAGAAAAGCCACGCGTTTCAAGAAAATCGAAACAGCGGCTGCAACCACGATTCCGAAATGGTTGTAAACGGCGGGGAATCCGCTAGAATGCTGTCCACTAATATGATTGCCGATTTTCTGTTCACGCTGCCTTTGGCAGACATTTCTTATTCGTTCACGCAGGCGCACCTGCCGGGCAAGGTCGTCATCGCCATCCTGGTGGTATTCTCCATCTTTTCGTGGACGGTCATGTTCACGAAGTTTGGCGAGATCAGCCGCGCGCGACGATTGAACAAACAATTTCTCGAGGCGTTCCGGTCGGAGAAAAGCGCGTTCGATCTTTTCAGCCAGAAGGTGCGGGTGGAAGGTTGTTCATTGTTCGAGATTTATACGGCCGGTTGCAGGGAATTGAAGAACTACCACGGCGTTGAACCCGAATCGACGGTGGCGGTGGGTTTGTTGGCGCCAGCCGGCGGCAGACGCGTGACGCTCAAGCAAATGGACCATATCAAAGGCGTGATCGAGCGGACAGTGGCGGAGCAGGGCTTGAAGCTGGAGCAAGGTCTGGTGATGCTCGCGACAGCGGTCAGCGGCGCGCCATTCCTGGGATTGCTCGGCACGGTCTGGGGCGTGATGGACGCGTTCGGCGAAATCGCCATTCAGGGCAACGCAAGCCTCACGACGATGGCGCCTGGCGTCAGCGGCGCGCTCATTACGACGGTAACCGGCCTGCTCGTGGCCATTCCCTCGATGTTCGCCTACAACTGGCTGGTGCACAGCATCCGCGCGATGACGGTGGGAATGGACAACTTCGCAAGCGAGCTCTCCACGGCGCTGGAGCGCGAGTTCGTGCGGGAATAAGACCGCCATGCGCCGATTCTCCCAACGTCATCTGTCGGTGCTGGCGGAAATCAACATCACGCCGCTGTTGGATCTGGCGTTCGTGTTGCTGATCATCTTCATCATCACCACGCCACTGTTCGAGCAATCCATCGGTGTCAACCTCGCCAAGGCTGCCAAGGCTCAGCAGCAGAAGCCAACGCGCGGACGCACGGTGAGCATCGACAAGACGGGACAGATTTACATCGACCGCTCGCCGGTGGATATTGACACGCTGCGGGAGTCCATGAACGCACTGCACAACGAAGACCAGGACGTGGCCGTGCTCATCCGAGTGGACAAACAGCAGCAGTTCGAGAAATTTGTACAAGTGTTGGATGTGCTTAAGGGCGCTGGCATCAGTCACGTGGGCATTGTGGCGTTGAGCGAAGGCCAGTCGCGTTAGCCATGGAAGCGAAGAATGACGATCCCAGATACCGCTGGAACCTGTTCGTTTCAGCGGTGCTGCACAGCGCACTGATCGGCGCGGTGATGATGTGGGCCGCGTTCGCGCCGAAACAGGCCGATCAACCCGTGTGGCTGGAGATCGGCACGGGCGGCGAAGCCGGAG
>CAZGGF010000072.1:0-1554 GCA_964524715.1 uncultured Verrucomicrobiota bacterium
TTGTGAGCGCCTCATCCGCTGCGGGTGTCTTGCCGCGCTTGCGTGTGCCGGCGATCGGGCGAATCTCGACGTGGCCGTCCTCGCAACGCACGTGCACTTCCGGCGACGCGCCGACGAGCGAGAAGTCGCCCAGTTCGAGGATAAACATGTAAGGAGAGGGATTGACGCTGCGCAGCGCGCGGTAAACATCGAGAGGCTTGGAGCGCACCTCGGCGGAAAACCGCTGGCTGAGCACCACCTGAATGATGTCGCCGGATTTGATGTACTCCTTCGCCTTGCGCACCATCGCCTGGTAACGCTCGACGGTCATGTTGCTCTCAACCGCCAGCGGCGCGGCATCGTGCCGGAACTCGACATGCCGGGCCGGCAACGGCCGGCGAAGCCGCGCAACGATGGCAGCAACGCGGCGGCATGCCTTGTCGTAAGCATCGTCGGCATCATCGGTTACATGAGCATTGGAAACAACCTTGATGGTCTGGCGGACGCGGTCAAAAATGACAATGGTGTCCGTCAGCATCAGATACATCGGCGTCACGCCAAGGTCGTTGTGCTTCGGACGAGGCACGACCGGTTCGACGTGATGGATGAACTCGTAGCCGAGAAACCCGACGGCACCGCCGCTGAACCGCGGCAGTTCCGGCAAGGCCACCGGCCGATAACGCGCCATCACCTTCTCGACCACTTCCAGCGGGTCACGGTTGAACTTGACGCGCGTGGTCTTGCGCCCTTCACGCACCATGACGGCGTCGCCGTCCTGCACAAGCGTGATGCCGGGGTCCGCGCCGAGGAACGAATAGCGGCCGATATGCTCGCCGCCCTCGACAGACTCGAACAGAAACGCCGGACCCTTGCCGCGCAGTTTTTGATAGGCCGACACCGGCGTCTCCAGGTCGGCCAGCAGTTCGCAATAAACCGGAATGAGGTTACCGCGATTCGCTAAACTGCGAAATTCGCTTTTTGTCGGATAATACATGTCTCGCTCTTCGGTAATAATGTGTCGAATGAACCGCAATCGCCAAACCAAAGCCCACAATGCCCCAACCAGCCGCCTGCGCCAGCGGGTCGCGCGTCAAAAACACCACCGCGCCGCCCACCGAACCGTAGAGCAGCCCCTGCGCCCAAATGCAGCAGAGCACCAGTCGCTTGCTGGCACGGCCAAACTGCATCTCCATGTGATCGCGAAACTCTTCCTCGCCCATCGTCCGTACCACCCATGCCCCCTGGAAGTTCCGTGCCGCCATCAGCACGCTCGTCACGCTGATCAACACGGCCATAAACGGCATGGCCGCTGCCACAAGGCAAATGAACAGGTTCACCGCGATGCCGCCCTGCCAGCCCAGCCGTCGCGCGATCGGGTTCGCCTCCAGCAACAGACTCGGCGTCGCGATCCACGTGCTCAGGAAATCCAACCCGCGTCCGCAGGCTCCTTTTACCAGAGAACCTCCGCCGAGTCGAGGGGCGAAAAACCGCTTGCGTTCGCCGGAAGCGCCGCTAGACTGCTGCCCAGTGAACAAGATGACGCAACATTGGTGGTGGCATGGATCGGGCCTCAAG
>CAZGGF010000073.1:0-35521 GCA_964524715.1 uncultured Verrucomicrobiota bacterium
TGCCGACCTTGACGCCGCTGCGCATCGCCCGGGCGAGCGAATCGAGTAGGAGGGCTTTGAGCGCCGGATCGCGGTCAAGGGTGCAAGCGTATGCGAGGCCACTGGAAACGAGAAAATCCGTGCCGCCATTGCCGCGACCGCGCAAAGTCGAAATTCGCGAGGTTGAGGTCAGTGATCCGCAACCTCAGCAGGTTCAGGTGCTCTGCAAAGCCGCCGGCATCAGCGCGGGCGACGTCTCGCGTTTCACCGAAGCCGACAAACAGGCATTCCCCTTCTCCCCCGGCCGCGAGGCCGTTGGCCAGGTCATCCGCGTTGGTAGTGACGTAAAAGACATCCAGCCCGGCCAATACGTCACCTGCAATCGCTGGCAAAAGATCCAGAACATGGACGCCAGCCTTGCGCACAAGATTCCCGGCGAACCGGAAGATCCCGCGCTCTGGCTCGTGGATCCGGTGGCCCGTGCCATCGCAGCCGTGCAGTTTGCGCATGTCGAACCCGGTGACCGCGTTGCCATCATCGGCGCGGGCTTCATGGGCTTGCTGGTGACTCAACTGGTGGGCCGTTATCCAGTTTACGAACTGGTCGCCGTCGACTCGAAACCGAAGAATCTGGGCCTTGCCACGGAATTTGGCGCAACCGAAACCATCAACAGCTCAAGCAAAGATGGTGACGCGAGGCTTGAAGCGTTGAAGAAGGACCCCTTCGATCTGGTCCTTGCTGTCACTTGTCCGCAACCGTTGCTCGATCTTGGCCGTCAACTCTGTTGTCGGGGCGGCCGCTACGTCATTGGAATCGGCAACGACCCTGGCGCCAAGGGCCAGTTCACGCGAGCCGTCCGCGCCATGTGGCGGGGCTTGGTCGATCTCAAACCACTGGTCACCCATCGCCACAAGTTCGCCGATGCCCAGGCCGCGATGGAAGTCGCCGCCCAAGCTGGCGAGGGTTACATAAAGGGCGCACTCACGTTCTAAGAGCGGGACTGGTCGTTCTGACGCGCGGGATTCCCTGTGTGCAACGGTGTTTTGCAGGCAGCCGGAAGTTTGGCGCCCTGCTTCTGCCTGCTAACCGCATCCACACAGACGCGATTCCAGTCCATTTACCGCGAGGCCGTCGGCATTGTATGCTGCCGCTAAAATCGGGAACTATGAGATGGCGAAAGACAGACGAGCAAACGGCGTGTGCCACGTTTTCGAGCGGCTGCCCATCAACCTCACCACAAACCAAAAATGAAACAACGCATCCTGATCGCCCTCGTCGCCCTCGTTTCCACGTGGGCCAGCGCCAGCACCAACTACACCCTTAGCGTCACCGCCGACCGGCCTGACGCGATCTACAAACAAGGCGAAACCGTCACGTTCACCATCAAACTGCTGCTAGACAAGCAGCCGGTGGACAATGCGCAGGTGAGCTGGACCATCACGAAGGACGGCGTGCCGCCGACCACGAACGGCAAGGTGAAGCTCGCCGGCGGCAGCGCGACCGTCACCGGCAAACTCGACGAGCCGGGGTTCCTGCTGTGCCGCGCCGGGTTTTCCGGGCCGGAGAAACTCTCACGCACCGCGCTCGGCGGAGCGGCAATTGACCCGCTCAAGATCAAGCCGAGCATGCCTGCGCCGGCCGACTTCGACGAGTTCTGGGCGGCTCAGAAGAAGAAGCTCGCCGCGGTGCCAGTCAACCCGCATCTGACGCCGATGAAATCGCCCGTGAAAGATGTGGATTGCTTCGACTTGCAAGCTGATTGCGTGGGCGCGCCCGTCAGCGGCTACTTCGCGAAGCCAGCGAGCGCGAAGCCGAAGAGCCTGCCGATCATCCTCACCGTCCACGGCGCGGGCGTGCGGAGTTCCAGCCTCGGCGGCGCGGCAAGCTGGGCGCAGAAAGGTTTGCTGGCGCTCGACATCAACGCCCACGGCATTCCCAACGGCCAACCTGAACAGTTCTACACGGACCTTCGCAACGGCAGGCTGAAGGACTATTCCCGCCGCGGCCGCGAGTCGCGCGACACGATTTACTCCCGCTGCATGTCCCTGCGGCTGGTCCGCGCGCTCGACTTCCTGACCGCGCAACCGGAATGGGACGGCCGCACTGTCGTTGTCCACGGCAGCAGCCAGGGCGGTTTTCAATCGCTCGTCGCCGCCGGCCTCGACCCGCGGGTGACATTCTTCGCCGCGGGCATTCCTGGGGGCTGCGACCACACCGGTTTCAAGGCGGGCCGCGTCAACGGCTGCCCGAAGCTTATCGCCACCGGCGAGACGCCGCCGCCGAATGTCCTCGATGCCGTCCGCTATTTCGACGCAGTGAACTTCGTCACGCGCAGCAAGGCCGCCGGCATCGTCACGCTCGGGTTCATTGACACCACCTGTCCGCCGTCGTGCGTCTATGCCGCCTACAACGCAATTCCCGGCAAGAAGGAAATCTTCAACGACGTGCAGAGCGGCCACGCCATCTCTCCCAAGGCCGGCGAAGCGATGCGCAACGCCATCCTCGCCCACGTCGAAGCGATGAAGAAGAAACAGGAGAACTAACCAATTCACCGGCCGCCCGCTGATGCACCCAGCGGGTCATGCCGCAGTTCCATCGGAAGTAGGAAGCCTCTTCAGCGACGAGGATATTGAAAAATGGAAGTCGCCGCCTGCTTTCCCTTGCTAACCGCGTCCACATAGACGCGATTTTCGTCCCTTTACCCGAAAGCGTGGACTGCAACATACTGCGGCCCATGACCTCAACCAGTTCTACGAGACAACGGCGTTCAATTCTTCCCATTTTTTCATTTGTGCCACTCGCTCTGCTAGCCAGCGTCGCCATTGCGGCAAGCGCGAGCCTGGACGGTCCTCAGGGAACACTGACTGTCAATGAGCGTGGTCTGAGCCTTTCCCCGCGCAACCCGCAGTGTCCGGCAATCGAGGCCGTCAACAAACCGTTGTGGACACTCTTGCTTCAGAGTTCATCGGGACAGGTCACATTGTCGTCCATCGGTCAGAAGCCCCGCCAAGAGACGACCGCAGATGGCATCCGCCTGATCTACGAGAACCTCACGGACGGCACGAATACTTGGAAGGTCGGGCTCACGCTGGACATTCGCCGCAAGCAAAATGCGTTTGAAATCAGCGGCGAACTCCGCAACGACAGCGACGGCGTCGTCGTTCACGAACTCGCGTGCCTTGCACTCTCGGGCATCGCCGCCCCGCGCGACACGCACCCATTGATCTGGCCGAACGGTCTTGGCGAGAAACTCGGGGTTGCCGCCAAACCCGGCGAGCGCACGTTCCCCTACCCCAGCCGCACTGGAACGATGCAGTGGTGCGCCTTCGCAGGCGAGCGCGGCGGCCTCTATGTCGGCTGCCACGATGCGACTCACGGCGCCAAGACATTCGTGTCAAGGTTCGATCCAAAGACGGGACAATCCACCTTGGCGATCCGCTACCAGCCGTTTTGTCAGAGCAGCGGACGCTGGACGTTGCCGCCAACGGTGCTGTTGCCTTACAGCGGTACATGGCATACAGCGGCGCAGTTCTACCGGTCATGGTTTGATTCAGTGGTGAAACTAAGACCACAACTTGATTGGGTGCGGAATTCGTCGGGCTGGTTATTGTGCATCCTTAAGCAACAAAACGGCTCAGTGATGTGGGACTATCCATCGCTCGTACAACTCTGTGATATCGCCGACAAGCGCGGTCTGGACATTCTGGGCTTGTTCGGCTGGGCGCATGGCGGGCATGACCACCTCTATCCCGATTACATCCCCGATGCGCAGATGGGCGGGGCCGACGCCTTGCGCCGTGCACTGAAGGAGGTCCGTCGCCGCGGCAAGCGCTCCATCATTTACGCCAACGGCCAATTGATTGACATCGCCACGGAGTACTACCGCACACAAGGCAAGGATCAGGCAGTGTTGAAAAACGACCGCACGCCCGCGCGCGAGGATTGGCAGAAGTTCAGGAGCTTCCCCGCCGTCAAGTGTGCGCTGGCGTGCCAGGCGTCCGAGGGTTGGCACAAGCGCATGCTCGAATTGGCGCGCCAGGCGCACGACCTCGGCGCGGACGGCATCTTGTTTGACCAACTCGGGGTGACGAAACCGATGCCCTGCTGGGCCACCAACCATGGACACCCGTCGCCATCGATGGTTTACGCGGGCGAGCGTTCGAAATGGGTGCGTTTCGTGGCCGACGAAATGAAGCGCATCGATCCCGAGTTCATCATAATGACGGAGGGTTTGCACGACAGCCTGCTTGATTCGATCCTGTTGTTCCATGGCTGCGTTTTTGGGGTATTCACGCACAGCGAGAAGCAAATGCGTGCACTCATGGACGGGAAGTTTGACGACGCGATGTTTCCGGAGATGTTCAGATTCACCTTCCCTGAAGTGCTGACGACCCAGCGCCACCCAACGCCAATGCTGAACCGGCTCGAAGCCAACTACGCATGCCTTTATGGACTGCGTCTCGAAATCGAAAGCCGCTATGCCCCCGACGTTCGCTATCTGAAGGAGGGAGTAGTTCCCGTGCGCGAGGATTACGCGGATGTCCTGAATACTCCACGCATCGATATAATTGCCGGGACACCGCCTGCCGAAGCGACACGGTATCTCAAACAACTGACCGAGTTCCAGCGGCGTCACGCGACGTTGTTGTGGCGTGGACGATTCGTGGACGACCGTGGTTTCCAGTTCAAGGGAGAACGTCTCATTGCCAAAGGCTACGCTGCCAGCAATCAACTCGGCGTGCTCGTCTGGAATCCGTCCGACCGGCCTGCAACATTCACTATGACCGCGCCGAAAGCACGTCTCACGTCCGCAGCGGAACCAGAACGCGATCATGTCGACCCATTCAGTCCACTGCCGTCCCAAAGCATCCGCCTGTTGGTATGGCAGAAGGAATCTGACACACGCCGGCCGGTTGTTATCCCCACTGCCGTGTCCATGGAGAAACAAGAGCCCGTGGCCGGACATGCGCCCAGCCTTCTCCCCTCATCCAAGAAGTGGAAACTGGTGTGGAATGACGAGTTCGACGGAAGGAAGTTGGACGAGTCGAAATGGAACTATCGCCTCCACTACTGGGGGTATCCGTCGCCAACGTTTACCGAAGAAGGTGTTGAACTCGACGGCGACGGCCATTTGAAGATCAGCCTCATCCGCAAAGGAGACGACTTCCATTCCGCACATCTTCAGACAGGGTCGCTGACCTTCGACATTCCACGCGACCCCGGCTCGAAATCGTTCTGGCCCTTCGGCACGAAGAAGAAGGCGAAATTCATGCACAAATACGGTTACTATGAGATCCGCTGCAAACTTCCCAAGAATGACGGCTGGCACGCAGCCTTCTGGCTCCAGTCGCCGTCGATCGGGGCGCATCCCAATCCGAAATACTGCGGCGTGGAGTGCGACATCATGGAGAACTACCGCCAGCACACCGAAGGCACGATCGGCTGCGGAAACGGCTGGGGAGGCTACGGCAAGGAGAACAAATGGTTCGGCCACTTCTGGTTCCCCTACAAGGAAACGCCAGACGGCTGGCACCACTATGCCGTGGATTGGTCGCCCGAAGGTTACACTTTCTACGCCGACGGCAAGATGGTGGGCAAGCAAATGGCCCCGGAATGTCCGGTATCCGATGTTGAGCAGTTCATCCTGGTCTCAACAGAATGTCACGGCTATCACCGTTCCTTCGGCCGGGGCGGGCTGGAGTCCAAGGATCAAAAGGGCTGGATCGGCAAGCCTGTTCCCGCGCTATTCAACGCCTCCCTCCCCGACTGCTTCGAAGTGGACTTCGTACGGGTGTTCGACGCACAATAGCAAAATCGTTCAAATACGCCGCTCGACTTCTTTCACTTTTTTCTAAACAACGCCCAATCACAGCCCTATACTCAACGCCATGAAAATTACCATCGCTTTGCTTGCGTCTTTCATCACCGCCGCCGCTTTCGCCGCCGATTCCGGCAGCTACTACAGCCGGACCATCTTCACCGACGACTTCAGCAGCAACGCTTTCGGCCCGCGCTGGGGTCACTACAAGAGCGGCAGTGTCGTCAAGGACGGCATGCTCATCGGCATCACCCCGGAGAAGTCCGACCACGCCGCCGTGGATAGCATTCGGTTTCCCGGCGAACGCGATCTCGAAGTGTCCGTGAAGTTTCGCTTCGTCAGCGAAAAAGCAAAGAGCTTCAACGTCTGGTTCGATGACAAGGACTACAAAGGCTCGCACGCCGGTCATATCTGCAGCGTTACCATCACCCCGAAAGCCGTGAACATTGCCGACGCAAAGACAGGTAATTTCTCCAACGAAATCTACGCCCGAAGAAAATCCCCCACGGGACTGACCGACGCGGACAAGGCGCTTCTGCGCACCAAGTCCAAGAGCCTGCCTGCAAAAGTGACGTTGCAGGACTGGCATACGCTCGTGGTCCGCACCAAGGGTGACTGCGTCGAGGTCTGCATCGATGGGAAATCAGTTGGTTCGTTCACATCCGAGGGCGTCGGCCACGACCACAAGACGCTGGTGAGCCTGACGACGAACCTCGTGGACGTCCACTACGACGACTTCAGCATCAAGGCGGGCGGCGCACCTGCAGCCAAACCCTAGAGAATCGGCAGCCGCCACGTTCTGAAGCCCGGTTCCGCCGGCACAGGCGGGCCGTGGTGTTTGACGAAATCGAAGACGGAAGCGCAATTACCGGCGCGATTTTCCCCTCTTTACGATTTGGCCCTGCGTGACGCATACTGCTGCGCATGAAATTGACTCGCGTTGCAGGTTTCGTTGTCCTCATCAGTTCGATGATCGCGCCCTTGGCGACCGCCGGTGATGCAACTCCGAAGCGGCTCAGGCGCGCGGACAGTTTCTTCGGCATCCATTTTGATTTCCACGCGCGGGCTGACGACACCAACATCGGCGTGAACACCACGCCCGCGATGGTCGAGAACATCATCAACCTCGTCCGTCCCGACTACCTCCAGATTGACTGCAAAGGCCATCGTGGCTTTTCGAGCTACCCGACGAAGGTCGGCTACCCGGCGCCGGGCGTTGTCGGCGATCCACTGCGTGTTTGGCGCGACGTGACCGCGAAGAACGGTGTCGCTCTTTACATGCACTACTCCGGCGTGTGGGACTCCAAGGCGATTGAGGAACATCCAGAGTGCGCAGCCATCAACGCCAATGGCACCAACAACACCCGCGCCACCTCGTTCTTCGGCCCCTATGCCGAGAAGTTGCTGATCCCGCAGCTTTGCGAACTCGCCAGCGACTACGGCGTGGACGGCGCGTGGGTTGACGGCGAATGCTGGGCATCGGTGCCCGATTACAGTCCGGCGGCATTGGCGGCATTCCGCAAGGCCACCCGCATCACTGACGTGCCACGCAAACCGGGCGCGCCCCACTGGTTCGAGTTCCTCGAGTTCCATCGCGAGATGTTTCGCAAGTATCTCCGTCATTACATCACGGTGGTGAAGAAGAACAATCCACAGTTCCAGATATGCAGCAACTGGGCTTTCACCGATCACATGGCCGAACCGGTGACCGCCCCGGTGGATTTTCTGTCGGGTGACTACTCCCCTCAGGACAGCGTCAACTCTGCGCGGCTCTCGGCACGTTATCTGGCGCGCCAGGGCAAGCCGTGGGACCTGATGGCTTGGAGCTTCAGCACCAAACCCACGCGCGCCCAGAAAACCGCCGTGCAGTTGCAGCGCGAGGCCGCCGTGGTCCTGGCGATGGGCGGTGGTTTCCAGGCGTACTTTACCCAGAACCGCGACGGCTCGGTGCGACTGAACGAGATGCCTGTGATGGCCGAGGTGGCGAAGTTCTGCCGCGCGCGTCAGGAGATTTGTCATCACGCGCAGGCGGTGCCTCAAGTGGGACTGCTTCTCTCGACCACCGACCAGTACCGCCGGGCCAACGGCCTGTTCTCACGCGACTTGACGCGAATCAACGGCGCACTCCATGCGCTGCTCGAAAGCCAATGGTCGGTTGAGGTGCTTGGCGAACATCAACTGCTCGGCCGTTTCCGCGAGTATCCCCTCATTGTCATCCCCGAGTGCGAACATCTCGGTCCCAAGTTCCGCAGCCACCTCGCCGCCTATGTCAAGGCAGGGGGAAATCTGCTGCTCATCGGCCCGACTGCCGCGAAGTTGTTTGAGCGCGAACTCGGGCTGAAACTGGAAGCCGAGGTCAGGAATGATGCGCCCATCCACCTCACTCACGGCGGCGCGACAGCGGACTTCAAAGGAAGCTTCCAGCTCGGCACCCCCGGAAAAGGCGTCAAGGAGTTCGGACAGATTTCCATCAAGGGCGCCTCTCACCCCGCTGCGTTCATCGGCAAATCCGGCAATGGGAAGATTGCCGCCACCAGCTTCAGCCTCGGCCAGGCCTATCTGCGAGACCACCCCGAGCCTTTGCGCATATTCCTGAACGACCTCGCCCGTGAACTCTTCCCGAAACCGATGGTGGAGGTGAAAGGTTCCCACGATGTGGATGTCTGTTTGGCGCGCAATCACGACAAACTCCTGGTCAATCTTGTCAATACTGCCGGTCCGCACAAGACGCAGTCCATCCTGGAGAGCATCCCCCCGGTGGGGCCGCTCGACATCAATCTCCGTCTGGAAAGCAAACCCGCGTCCGTCACGCTCGAGCCCGGCGCGCGTTCGCTGGTGTCGGAGTACACTGACGGCCGGCTGCACCTGACTGTTCCCAAGGTGGAAGTTCACGAGATTATCAGCATCCGCATGGAGTAGCGCCCCCCGCCGCTAACCGCATCCACATGGTTGCAACTCCTGTCCATTTACTGTGGACAGGCGCGCAACACATACTGCCGCGCATGAACTCAATACGCGTTGCGTGTCTTGCGATCATCTTCAGTCTGGCGTTCGCACCAATGATGTCCGGCGCAGACGCCGAAAAACAACAGCCTCCCATCCTCACACCGAAGCCATCCCCGAAACCGCGCATCAACGGCGCGAAGGTCTTTGGCGTGCGTCCCGGTCATCCCCTCCTCTACACCATCGCTGCGACCGGCGACCGGCCGATGAAATTCTCGGCCACGGGATTGCCCGACGGAGCTCAACTGGACGGCCAAACCGGCCGCATCACCGGGTCTGTGGCAAAGCCTGGCAGTTATCGCGTAATGCTCCGCGCCGAGAATGCTCTGGGTTGCGCAGAGCGAGCCCTGAAGATCGTCGTCGGCAATGACATTTGCCTGACGCCATTGCTGGGCTGCAACACATGGGGCGGCTGGGGGGCCAGGGTCAAGGACGCCAATCTCCGCGCAGCCGCGGAGGCGATGGTCCGGCTCGGTCTCATCAACCACGGCTGGCAGTACATCAACATCGACGACGGATGGCAGGGCAAGCGCGGTGGCAAGTACAACGCCATCCAGCCCAACGAGAAGTTCCCTGACATGCGCGCGCTCACCGACTACATCCACAGCCTCGGCCTCAAGGCTGGCATTTATTCGACGCCTTGGAAGACCAGCTACGCCGGGTTTGTCGGCGGTTCCAGCGATGACCCGCAGGGCAGTTGGGATAAGCCCAAGCGCCCCAGCCTCGGCTGGAAGCATGGCAAACACGTTTTTGAATCCAACGACGCGCGCCAATGGGCCGAATGGGGCTTCGATTACGCCAAATACGATTGGGGCATAGACAGCGTCGAACTGACGCGTCGCATGGCCAAGGCTCTCGCGGCCCAGGACCGCGACATTGTGCTCGAGTTGTCCAACTCAGTGCCGCTGAAGCTTGCCGCCGAGTGCGTGGGTCTGTGCGAGATGACGCGCACAACGGGCGACCTCGTGGATCTTTGGGACCGCTCGCAGATGGACAACGCCATTCGCAAATGGGCGGTCGGCATCCGAGAAGTCATGATCGAGCACGACGCCTACGCGCCGTTCCAGCGCCCGGGCCATTGGAACCACGCTTGCAACCTGCGCGTCGGCCTCCTCGGCGGCTGGCGCGACAAGCCGCTCACCCCCTCGCGCCTGACGCCCGACGAACAATACTCGCACATCAGCCTCTGGTGTCTCTGGAGTTCGCCGATGATCATCGGCACGCCCATCGAACGGCTCGACGAGTTTACGCTGAGCCTGCTCACCAACGACGAGGTGCTTGATGTCAACCAGGACCCGCTCGGCAAGCAGGCGGTGCGCACCGAGATCTCCAACGGCGGCGAGATCCTGATCAAGGAACTCGAAGACGGGACGAAGGCCGTTGGTATTTTTCAATCCCGGCTCCGCTCCTGCCTCACTCACCATGCAATGGTCGCAACTCGGCGTCCATGGCAAGCAGAAGGTGCGCGACCTTTGGCGGCAAAAAGACCTCGGCGTGTTTGAGAAGGAATTCTCAACCGTCGTGCAACCCCACGGCGTGGTGATGGTGCGTCTGATGGCCGAATGACGACGGTTGGCGGTTTTCGTTCCTTTACCGCAGCGCGCTGCATGACGCATACTGGCGCGCATGAGAGCTGGCTTCATTCTATCGTTGGCGTTTCTGTTGGTGGCCATCACCGACCTCTGCGCCTCTGACACCCACACCAACATCCGGCTGAAGAGCTTTCTGTGTGAGACCCCGCTGGGCCGGGCTCACAGACCAGCGGTCGTTTCGGCGGTGTTCGAGAACTCCGGCGAGGCATCGGCCAAGGCGACGGCCCAACTTGTCCTTCCCAATGGCATCAAGGCGGTTGGCGGCTCCACGAACGTGACCCTGCGCCTCGACGCCAACGCCGACCGCAAAGTGACATGGAAGATCGAGGCGGCCGCTGCCATGTCGTGCGAACTGAAACTTCAGCTTTGCGTCAGCGACTCCACGGTAACGAACGCTTCTGTGGTGATGCAGTTCCTCCCAGAAATGAAGTCGCGGAAGCTGCCTTATATCCCCGAACCTGAGCCGGTACGGACGCGGATCCTCGTCGGCGCGCACAACTGCCCGTTGTGGGAGACCGACAAGCCGCAAATGTGGGCCAACATCCTCAAGCACCCGGAGCGTACGCCCGCGCTCGGCTTCTATTCGCAGGAAAACCCGGAGGTCGCGGACTGGGAGACGAAATGGGCGGTCGAGCACGGCGTCTCGTTTTTCATCTACTGCTGGTATCGCGCCAGCCAGGGTGAGCCAGTGAAGCAGCGGTTCGGCAGCGCCATCCATGACGCGCTCTTCAAGTCGCGATTCGTGGACAGGCTGAAGTTCACCATCATGTGGGAGAATCAGAGCCGTGGCACGGCCGGCGTCGCCGACGAACGTGACCTGATGACCAACCTTCTCCCGTTCTGGATGGAGAACTACTTCAAGCATCCAAGCTACCTGAAGGTGGACAACAAGCCTGTGCTTTTCATCTACCGCCCCGAGTTCCTCATCAAAGACCTTGGCAGCGTCGAGGCTGTGCGGCGCGCATTTGACCGGATGCGGCAAGCGTGCCGGGATGCGGGCTTCGCAGGACTGTATCTGCTGGGCGAATATCGCGGTCTCGATGCGCGGCATCTGACGCTCATGAAGCAGCTCGGCCTCGATTACACGTTCGCCTATTGCTGGGGCATTCCAAACAGCCCTACGCCGCCACAGGCCATTGAGGCGCAGATGCAGAAGATTCGCCAGACGCAGTCGCTTGGAATCCTGCCACAGGTTGTCACTGTCTCGCAGGCGTGGAGCGGCTGGCGCGACGAGGGCAGCATTTGGAAAATCCCGCCGAGCGGCTTCGAGACATTGCTGCGCCAGGCGAAGGATTTCATCGGCTCACTGCCGTCCGCCGAACTCGGCAGCAAAATGCTCCTGCTCGACAACTGGAACGAGTGGGGTGAGGGCCACTACATAGCACCGTATCGCGAGTATGGCTTCGGCTATCTTGACGCCGTGCGTAACGTGTTCGCCGACACTTCCGAGCCGCACGTGGATCTCCTGCCCGAAGATATTGGTCGCGGCCCTTACGACACCGCGTACTGGACGCGGTCGCAGCGCGACAACGAACTGCGAAAGATGGCCACAAAACAAATACGCAAGGCCAGCGTTTCAGAGGGCGGTCTGATCGGTTGGTGGACATTCGACGAGGCCAGGGACAATCCGGTCGCGCTCGACTACTCAGGCCACCGGCTCGGTGGAGTGCTGCACTTTCCAGACAAATCCCCTTACCCGGGCCCTGCCCGCGGAACTTCAAACGTCAACACGCGCCAACAGTCCACCACTCCAAGACTCCAAAACTCCAATACCCCCATACTCCGCATCCCTGCGCCGCTGCGCGCCAAGGGACTCGAGGGCAACGCCTTCGTCTGCAACGGCGGTTGCGTCATCGTCGAGAACAATCCCCTGCTCTCCCCCACCAATGCGTTGACCATCGAATGCTGGGTCAAGGCCGACGCAGGCCCGCTGAAGAACAACTGGATCGTCAACCGCGTCTTCGGCGGCGATCCGTCCGCGGGCTATCGGTTGGGCGTGGTCGATGGCAAACCCTGCTTCCAGATTCCGCTGAAGTCCTGGACTCATCACCTCGCCGGCAACAAGCCGTTGCCGGTTGGCGAATGGGTCCACCTTGCCGGCACATTCGACGGCCAGACGATGCGCCTCTACATGAACGGCGAGGAATGCGGCACCATGCCCCGCCCCGCCCCGATCAAACCGAACGCCTGCCATCTCTGTCTCGGCAACTATGAGATCGCCCACCCCGCCCACTTCAACGGCCTGCTCGACGAAGTGCGCCTCTACTCGCGCGCGTTGACGTCCGAAGAAGTACGCCAACACAGTCGCGCGATGACAGAGTCCCGCGCAGTGCATCGTTAAGCGGATGCTGGCGGTGACACGGATTCCGCCTCCTCACGTCGGCGCCTACAGGAACGCCTCTCCGCGTTCTCCGCGGCTCTGCTGTGATTCCGCTGAGGTTGTCTCTTGCCGCTAACGGCATCCACACGGTCGCGATTTTCATCTCTTTACCGCAACGCGTTCCATGCGCATACTGCGGCGCATGACTTCCACTCGCGACTCGAGCAGTTTGCAGGCGCCCGCCGCGCATAATCCGCCTTTTCATCGGCACTACAAATGGGAGCTGCTCTTCCTGCTCTGTCTCGCGTTCTTCTTTCATCAAGGCGACCGCGCTATTTACGGCGTGGTGTTGTCTGGAATCAAAACCGACTTGCACCTGAGCGACCAACAGCTTGGCATGGTCGGGTCGGTGCTGTTCCTGATGCTGGCGCTGACGATGCCGTTCGCCGGATACATCGGCGACAGGTGGAAGAAGAACTGGATCATCACGTGCAGCCTGATCTTCTGGAGCACGGCGACGCTGTTCACGGGCTGTGTGCAGGGCATCCTCGGGCTGATCATGCTGCGCAGCGTGGCGACGGCGGGCGGCGAGGCGTTTTATGCGCCAGCGGCATATCCGTTGATGGCGAAATTCCACCATCGTACGCGAGCCGTCGCCTTGTCGCTGCACCAGGGCGCGCTCTACGCTGGCGTAATGACGAGCGGTTTCCTCGGTGGATGGATCGCAGATCACTGGGGTTGGCGCTCGGCGTTCTATGTCTTCGGCGGCTGCGGCATCCTGCTGGGAATCGTCTTCATCTTCCGGTTGAGAGATACGCCTGACCCGACCCCCACGGACCCTGCGCACGCTCCCGGCATCCCGGCGTTGCTGCGCGCGCTCGGCGTCATCTTCCGAATCCCCACGGCGCTCATGTTGACCACTGGTTTGACCGCCATCGTCTTCGTGAACAACGCCTTTGTAGTCTGGGCACCGGAGTTTCTACGCGAGAAGGCCGATCTTTCGCTGACCCTCGCAGGCGGCTATTCCATGTTCTGGCATCACCTGCCCGCGCTCATCGGCATCAGCATTGGCGGACCGCTGTCAGACTGGCTCGTGCCGAAGCGGCCGACCGCGCGCCTCGAACTCCAGACTGTTTCGATGGCTCTCGGGGTGCCGGCAATCGTGCTGATGGGGCTCGCGCCGAACCTGACGATGGCATGCGTAGGATTGGCGTTATTCGGTCTGTTTCGCGGGCTATATGAATCGAACACGCACGCTGCGATGTTTGATGTGGTGGAACCGGGCCATCGCGCTTCGGCGGTCGCGATCTCCGTCATGCTTGCGTTCCTGGTCGGTTCGACGTCGCCGTGGCTGATGGGCAAGTGCCGCGAGATTTTCGGCACGGCTCATGGCCTGTCGTATGGTTTTGCCGGCATGTCGGTCGCCTATTTGATCGGTGCCGCTGCGGTGCTGACCGCGCGACTGGTGTTTTTCAAACGAGACCGGATCACTGAAGAAGCTTGAAGTGAGTGGCCAGAAGCAGGTGTAATCCGCCGATGCTTGAGGTTGTCGCCAACGACGCTCCAAGCGCTCGCGCTGCCGTAGTCAAAGGAAACCGAGTCGTGCCAGACAAGAGAGCTGAACCATGAAATCCCATCACCGATCTCCCCGCCGATGGAACGCCGTTGCACTAACCATGGTTCTCATCGCCACGGTTTCTGCATGGGCTGCAGAAGACCTTCGTGATGAATTGAAGAAGCTTCCGTACAAAATCGTCTACGAGACGTATTGCGACGGCAACTGGGAGATTTTCCAGATCAACGCCGACGGCTCGCAGCCGGTCAATCTCACCAAGACCCCCACCGCCAATGAAGGCTATCCACAGGTTTCGCGCGATGGCACGAAGATCGCCTTCAGCGTGGACGAAGGTGAAGGCGAGGCGAAGGCGCGCAACGTCTATCTGATGAACATGGACGGCACGGGCCGGACGCTCGTTGCTAAACATGCCCGCTACCCATTCTGGAATGCCACCGGCACGGGTCTCTGCTATGTGCCAGACGAACAGGAACAGTTCAGCATCCGCGATTATGCGTCCAAGGGCCTGTGCGTCTATGACCTCGCCACTCGCCGCACCGCGCCCCACCCCAACCCGGAGCTTCATCACCTCTACAACCTTGGCTGCACCTGTGACGACAAGTGGATTCTCTCCACGGTTCACGCCGGCATGGGCCACAAGCACGCCATTCTCGCCATCGCAGCGCATGGCAAGGAAGTCTTCGATTTGAAACTGCCGGGCTGCCGACCCCATGTGAGCCCCGATGGCAAGCATGTTGCATGGAACGCGAGCGACTTCGTGATTCGCGTTGGCGACCTGGACTTCAGCGGTCCGGAGCCGAAGGTCGTCAATCAGCATGATGCGGTCAACAGCACAAAGCCGGTCGAAGTTTATCAAGCGGCATGGTCCCCCGACGGCCGATATCTCGCCTTCACCAGTGGCACGAAGACAGCGAAGAAGCTCGGCGCGCCACCGGAGTTCATTGGCATCGAAGCACCCGGCTGGAACATCTGGGTGGCCGACGCCACCACCACCAATCGTATGGTACAAGTGACCACTGACGGCCACTCCAACAAAGAACCTGACTGGGTTCCTCAGCCCCCACGCAAATGACACCACGCATTCCCTCATCCCTGACTGTGCGATTCACGCGCTGGACCTGCATCGCCGCCTGCCTTGCTTGCGGCTGCGGTGTGGAGGAAAAAGCCGGCTCGCCGCCGGCTGCGTTGCCGACAGTCCAAACCAAGTCCGGCCCGGAAATGGTGTTGATTCCCGCAGGAGAGTTCGTCATGGGTCACGCGGGCGGAAAACCCGACGAAGTTCCCGCGCATACCGTCCGCGTCGAGGCCTTTCTGATGGACCGCACCGAGATCACCCAGCAGCAATTTGCCAAACTCATGCGGGACAATCCCGCTCCCTCGCATTTCCGGGCGCCGGATCGGCCCGTCGAACAGGTCAGTTGGAGCGAGGCCGCCGTCTACTGCAACCTCCGCTCGAAGGACGAGGGCTTGCAGCCTTGTTACGACGAAACCACCGCGAAGTGCAACTTCGCCGCCAACGGCTACCACCTGCCCACCGAGGCGGAATGGGAATATGCCTGCCGCGCCGGCACCACGACCGCTTACAGCTTCGGCGCTGATCCGCGACAGTTGTCGCAGCACGGATGGTTCGCCGAGAACTCCAGCAAGATGACGCAACCCGTTGCCCGAAAGAAACCAAATCCCTGGGGTCTCTTCGACATGCACGGCAACGTCGCCGAGTGGTGCAACGATGTCTATGACGCCGGTTACTATCAGAAAAGCCCCGCCGCCAACCCGCGAGGCCCGGACGATGGCGAGCGTTACGTCTTGCGCGGTGGCGCTTGGAACTCCACGACCGAACGTTGTCGCTCCGCTGCCCGCCGCTACGAAAGCCCCGGCTTTCAGGACGCGTGTTTTGCCCGCGACGCCATCGGATTCCGCTGCGTTCGCCGTCCACCCGCAACCGCAGCTACGCAGGGTGAGAAACCCAAAGCCGTAAACTGAACCCCGCAGTCTGGCAAATAACCTCGGGTGCGCGAAAACACCCACGAACCCTCTGGCATGAAACGCCGTGCCGTTCTATAATAGGCCCGGTTGGAGGTGAGGCCACCGCTGTTTGATGGTCGCATCGACAACTGCCGAGAAGCGACTGAGGTTTATTTGAGAAAGGTCATCATGAACAGACTGCTGTTCGTCTGTGTGCTTTCTGTTGTCTCGGCTTCTTCCTTCGCCGACACCCCCACGCCCACTCCGACCCACCGTCAAACGAGCAAGATCGGCATCAGTCCCGCGACGCGAGCCGCGCAGCTTTCCCACTTCTGCATCAATGCCGATGGGAACGTCCTCGCGTGCGACGAAGCCGGCAGCGTGATTCGCGTCATCACTCCAACAGATCAACTCAAGGCGACCTGGCAGATGCCATTCAAACCCCAGGCGGTCGCTGTCCGCGCTGATGGCTGCTGCATCGTCACCAGCGCCACCAAGGTCGCGCTCGTGGATCGCGACGGCCGCGTCCGCAAGACCGCCGATCTTCCTGTCACCGGGGGATATTCCCGTTCACCCAGCGCCGCCGCCATTAAGGACAACATCTTTGTCTGCTCCCGTACCAGCACCTCCTTCTCCATCTTCCGCTTCAACAAGGATCTGGCCGACTGCAAGGAGATCGTCACAGGCATGCGCGGTTGTTGCGGCTGCCTGGACATTGGCACAGACGGCAAAGACCTGTACGTGGCCGAGAATGCCCGGCATCACGTGATACGTTTTGACGTTGAAGGCAAGAAACTCGGTGAGTTGGGCAGACACGCTCCAGGCACGCTCGATGGCTATGGCGGTTGCTGTGAACCCAAAAATATCTGCTTCGGTCCTGCGAGTTCCATCTATACAGCCGAATCGAGCCTCTTTCGCGTGAAGCGTTGGAGCCCCGACGGCAAGTGCACGTTGGTGGCCTTGGTAGACTCGCCTAACCTCGGTTGTGTGCAACTGGCCATCGCCACCAACAAGGACGGCAGTCAGGTCTATCTTTTGGACAGTCCCGCGAACACTATTCACGTCCTGACCGGACCTCCGTTGGGGAAGTAATGCATGACGACCGCCATGTTTGTTTCTCAGTCTCTGAAACGGTCATTTCTCCTCCCTGCACTGCTGGTTCTCGCCTTTGGCACTGTCCACTTTGCGACACCGTCCCTGGCGCGGGAACCGCTCCGTGTGCTGGTAATGGATCCGTTGTGCAAGCAACTGGCTTGCGCATGCGTGCAAGGCTTCGCCCAGCGTGACTATCAGGCGCTCGCCTCCTTCATGAGCGAAAAACTCGGCCGTCCGGTCGAGGTGTTTGTGCACGAAAGCGTCGCCGAAGGCGAACGCGTCACCGATAACAAACTCGACCTGATCGTTGGCAAAAACTCTGTCATTTGCGCGCAGTCTGCTGCCGGCAGTATTACAGTCACGCCATTGACAATGCTTGCTGATCGTGACGGCAAGACAACCCTCACCGGGTTGTTCATCGTGCGAAACAACGATCCCGCGAAACGCGTGGAAGACCTGAAGGGGCGGAAGATCGTTTTCGGCCCAGCCGCCAGCGACGAGAAACATGCCGCTGCTCTCGCGCTGATGAAGTCGCTTGGCCTGCCGCTCCCCGCTAAACCCGAAACGCTGCCTACGTGCAACCAGACCGGCCTGGCAGTGCTCGAAAAACAAGCCGACGCCGGGGTCATCTCCAGCTACGCGATGGCGCTGCTGGAAGGCTGCGGCACCATTGACAAGGGCGCGCTTCGCGTGATTGGCCAGACCGCGCCGGTTCCCTTCATCACGGTGTTTGCCACCTCTCGTGTCTCCGCAACCGACGCGGCCGCAATCACAAAGGCACTGCTCGCCGTCGGTGGCGACGCGCAACTGAAACTGAAACTCGAAACCCGCGACGGTTTCGTCCCCTGCCCTGCAAACAAGAATTTCGGTTGGACGGACTGGCGCGGCGGGCCGCGACGCGACGCTTTCCGCAACGACATGCCCGCAAAACTGCCAACCCAGGCACGCTTCCTATGGCACAGGAGGATGGAGAGTCCGGCGATGGCTGGCATCGCGGTTCAGCCGCCCTTCCTCATCGTCGCCGACAAGACCAACGCAACGAAGGACGACACCTGGCGGTGCCTCGACACTGACACCGGTGAGGAACTCTGGAAGATAACGTATCCCGCGGCAGGTGAAATGGACTACACCAACACCCCGCGCGCCACCCCGGTCATTGTTGGCGGGGAAGTCTATCTCCTTGGCGCCTTTGGCCATCTTCACTGTCTGGAGTTGAAGACCGGCAAGGTATTGTGGAAGCGGGACCTGCTCGCCGACTTCGGCGGCAAGCCGCCCACCTGGGGATTCTGTCCCAGCCCGATGATCGACGGCGACCGGCTCTACACCGGCACGGCGTCAACAGAAGCCGCCGTCGTCGCACTCGACCGCCATACCGGCAAACTGCTCTGGAAGACGCCCGGCGCACCGATGGCCCACGGTGCGATGCTATTGGACGTGTTCGGCGGCAAACGCCAGCTCCTTGGCTATGATGTCGATTCCATGCGCGGTTGGGATCCGGAAACCGGGCGTTGCCTCTGGACCATGCCTCCACTGCAAACGCGCGATTTCAACGTGCCAACACCGCTGAAATTCGGCGAACAGATCACCCTCTCCACCGAAAACAACGGGACGCGGCTCCATGCGTTCAATGCCGACGGCACCGTTCGTCCCCGGCCCATCGCGCAGAATGACGTCCTCAACCCCGAGATTTCCACGCCGATCATCGTCAACGGCCTTCTTTTCGGCGTCATCAATGATGCGTTGATGTGCCTCGACCCTGCCAACGGCCTGGCCACGCGATGGCGTTTCGAGGATAAGGCCTTCAATGAATACGCCAGCCTCATCGGCGGCAACGGCCGCGTCCTCGCCGCATCCACCACAGGCGAACTGCTGCTTATTGCCGCAGAGCCTCAGGCCTGTCGGGTCATTTCAAGGCTGCAAGTCTTCCGGGGCAAGAATGGCCGCCCGGCAGACATGTGGGCGCACCCCGCGCTCATGGGTGATCGCCTCTACCTGCGAAGCCCGGAAGAAGTCGTTTGCCTGCTGCTTGGCGGGAATTGAAACGAAAGCAGTGTTCTTAATGCGGTGGATTTTCCAGAAGGCATGTGCTTCACTCGTTTTGCAGCAGTGGGCGGTTAGCTCAGCGGTAGAGCACGTGCTTTACACGCACGCGGTCGCAGGTTCGAACCCTGCACCGCCCACCAGTCTACTCGATCCAGCAGGAAATCTGGGCGCAACTGGTTGGCCACATCCCACAGGCGTTTCCCCAGTGTGTCGGTGGTAACATCTTTCGCGGATGGCGCAATCCACTCCATAAATCCTCGCAATGGCCGCGAGCCTGCAGTGGAAGGCATACCACTGCAAGGGCTCACTGTGCCTTAATGCTTCGGCCAAGGTGTCATGTTTCAAACTAAAGCGAAATGGTGGCAGTTCTTTCAACGGCTTCTGACGAGGTATGGAGAGGACACTCTTAAAGAGTTTGAAGATCTCAGTGAGGTGATCTTTGCGTAAACCATGGAATCTGTTGTACTCTATCCATGCTAGGGGTGGATGGTTTTCATGCAAAACCTCCAGACAAACATAACCGGTCCCCGGCAGTCACGGCTGCTGGCTATCTGAAACGCAGGTGAGGAATTGCTCTCAGATGGGGAACGGTTATGCCCTTCGTTCTTTGACAAGTGTATTCGATGTGCCGCCTGGGGTGGCCGCTTTCCGCGTGGACATGGCGGGTGCCAGCGCGATCCGAGTAACTCGTGGATCGATCCGAGTCAATCCGACCTTCTCCGACCGAATCCGACCGTATCCGACCTCAAAAGTTCATTTTTGAGCCGCCGGGCGAGTCAAAATGGCACAAATGAAGTCCAACGGAGCCATCGACCGCAAGTATCGATGAGCTACTCAGGCGGTATCGGCTTGAGGGACTGGCCGAATCCCATGTTAGAGGCAACACGGGAAACCGGCACAATGGGCCGTTGCCGGTATAGTCTCGCTCCTGAAATCAGCCCCGCACTGCCCCAACCGCCGTGGGCGGAGGGCGATGTATATGCCGCCAACACTGCCCCGACACCTCATCGGTGGCCACGGCGCTCAATATCTGAGAGACATCCTTGACCGACAACTTCTTCTTCCCCTTCAAAACAGTCCCCTTGGGAAACACCAAGGTGACGCAATTTGTGCCGTCTGCGACGACTTTAACCGTCGCAGTTCGCTTGCTGGTTTTCCTGCTCATGGTTTGTACTCCTTCAAAAACAGTCAGCCCCCGAAAGCTGGATTCCGCAGCCGGTTCCACCTGACACGCCTTTCATGATCGCGTCCATCCGAAAATCATCCAGAACCGCTTAGTGGAGCCACAGCGGCTCAATCGAATGGCTCTTGCACGATTCAATGAGGACGGCTTGAGAGTTCGTGCCATTATGTGCAATGCGCACTCCCGACGAAGCAGGGCTGTAGGTTTCCTCGCATTGGGTTGCGCTGAAAAACATCGCCCAGACTGTCACCGCTACGCAGAGCCCAAGGCCCATGCGGGATGGTGTGAGATGCATCTGATCTCTGATGGTGCGGTATAGACTCAAGTTTTTCATATGAACCTTTCGTGCTTGGGAGACTCTGTTGGTCTCTACTGGCCCACAAGCTCCCTTGCGTCTGGTTCAAATGTAAGACTCCACCCCGATAAGGCCAACTGCTCATTTGCGCAATCAGCGACACATTTGCGAAATGCCAAACGGCTGTTAATTCGCCGCTTTACCGCAGCTTCCGCAACAGTTTCAGGCTCGCTCGGTCCAGCCGCCCAAACACCGCCACCATGTGCCGAGCGCTGGAGAAACCGCACGCCCGGGCGATGTCTTTCAACAACAAGTCGCTTCCCGCCCCCAACAACGACTTCGCTTTGCGCACGCGCAGGCCGTTGAGATAATTCCGCAGCGTTATTGGCAGAACCCCGCGCGCGTTCATCTCCAACCATCGGCGTGACCGGCCGCAATGCGCCGCCACTTCCTTCACGTCGATGCCTTGCGCATAGTGCTGGTGCATGAACTCCACCGCATTGCGCAGCACCGGATGCTCCACGCTCACCGTGTCGGTCGAACCGCGCAACACCACCGAGCCGACCGGCAGCACGATCTCCTGTGCAGCCGCCCTCACCCGGCCCGATATCATCGAGTCGAGCAGGCGCGCCGCCCCATAGCCCACCTCCTCATCCCGCCGCGTGATGCTCGTCAGCGGCGGGTCGCAAAGCTCGCAGATCGTATCGTTGTTGTCGTAACCGATGATCGCCACATCCTGCGGCACGCGCAGCCCGAGCCGGCGGCACGCCTCGACGACCGTCACCGCGCGCTCGTCGCGCACACAGTACAATCCCACGGGCGGCCGGAGTTGTTGAAGCCACAGTTCCAGTTCCTCGCGCCGCGCCTGCCACGGTTGCTTCTGCCGGATGCTCAATGCCGTTTCCAACACGGCCACCGGCAAACCCAGCGTATGCAGCTTCTCAAGGAACCCCGCCTTGTGCTGTTGCGAGTAGAAGAACTCCCGCACGCCATAGAAAGCGAAACTCCTGAAACGACGGTCGAGCAAATGCTCGGCGGCCAATTTGCCCGCAGCGAAGTAATCCGGGCGCACTCGCGGCAGACCGGCATCAGCCAGCGCACCGGAGATATTGACGACAGGACAGGCAAAGGAGCGGGCCATCGCGAGGTCTTCGGCGCCGACCACCAAACCAATGACGCCGTCTCCATTCCATCCAGCGAGGTCTTCAAAGTGACTGTGTTCGTTTTCCGAGGTGATGCACTGCCATTGTGTGTGTCGGCGGGCGTAGTTCAGGATCCCCTTGAGCACGCGTACGAAGTGCGACACAGCCGGAGGAAACGCCAGTGCCACCATCGGTTGCGTCCGGCGGCGGGCGCTACGCTGGCAGACTACCGCTGGCGTTCTCGTCTTCATAGGAACGTGTTCTTAATGACAATTCCCTTTCTCCCGCTTGCTCCCTGCGTTGTCGAGGTAAAACACCGGTGGGCTTTGGAAGGGACAGGCAGTGTGCGATCCTCGTTGGGAGATCATGAGGGATGAGCCGCGGCGAACACGCGGTTGCTTCGCCAGCCACAACAACGCACAAGGCTGAAACCAACCCGGGCACACCGTACAAAACGAAGGTCGAGGTTAGCTCCAGCCTTGTTATTATAACTTAGCCCAAGACGTTCCACCGTCAACAACGAGTCGTCACATCAAGAGATGTCGGGATTCCATTACGCCTAGGAGGGCACTTGCAATTTTTCTCTTGAACTGATCTCGGCGCTCCCATCTGCTGGACAGGTGCACCTTGGCGGCAGCGGTCTGGCGGCATGACATCATGGCTCTGACCCATCTTTTTCAACGAAAGACACTCGACCATCTCGTTGGTGAGACCACCGTCCCATCGCGCCAACTCAAACGCGTTCTCGGACCGGTGCATCTCACGATGCTGGGGGTCGGCGCCATTGTTGGCGCGGGGATTTTCTCGACCGTGGGCACCGCGGCGGCCGGTGGCGCGGATCATGTGGGCGCCGGGCCGGCGCTGATTGTCTCCTTCCTTATGGTGGCCATCGCCTGCAGCTTCGCGGCCTTGTGCTATTCGGAACTTGCGGCGATGGTGCCGGTTTCAGGTTCGGCATATACCTACGCCTACGCAACGCTCGGCGAAGTCGTGGCGTGGATCATTGGCTGGGATTTGATTCTCGAATATGCCATCAGCAACGCGGCCGTTGCGGTTTCGTGGTCGGCGTATTTTCAGGAACTGCTGCGTGGACTTGGCCTGGTCATCCCGAACTGGCTGGGCACGGATTACCGCTCTGCCGTGCAAGCGGCGGCAGAGGTGGCCCGGGCGCACGCGGCGGGCACAGACGTGGCGGCGCTGGGCGCGGGACTGCTGCGCGATGCGCAGGCGTTGCAGAGCGCCCCACTTCTTTTCGGACTGCCATTGATATTCAACCTGCCGGCATTCGTTATCGTCATCCTCGTCACATGGGTGGTGCTGATTGGCATCCGCGAGACCGCGGGCCTGAATACCGGGTTGGTGATCGCCAAGCTGGCGATCGTGTTGTTCTTCCTCGCGCTCGGGGCCTTCTATGTGAAGCCGGAGAACTGGACGCCATTCGCGCCGCATGGTTTCAAGGGTGTGTCCAGCGCGGCGGCGATCATCTTCTTTGCCTATATCGGATTTGACACCGTCTCAACCGCGGCCGAGGAGACGCGCAACCCGCAGCGGAACATGCCCATCGGCATTATGGCGAGTCTGGCGATCTGCACGGTGCTTTACGTGGCGGTGGCGGCAGTGCTCACGGGCATGGCACGGTGGGACACGCTCGGCAATGCCGAGCCTCTGGCGGCGGTGTTTTCCGCGCTAAACATGAACTGGACGGCGGGCATCATCGCTTTGGGCGCGGTGCTGGCCACCACATCCGCACTCGTGCCGTACCAAGCTGGTCAACCGCGCATTTTCTTCTCCATGGGCCGCGACGGTCTCCTGCCCCCGTGGTTTGCCCGGGTGCATCCGCGCTTTCGAACGCCGCACGTGGCAACGATCCTGACGGGCGTACTGGTTGCGCTGTGCTCCTCAGTGGCAAACATCAACGAGCTGGTGGAACTTACGAACATCGGCACGCTGTTCGCTTTCGCGCTGGTGGCTGCGGGCGTGCTGATCCTACGGTATAAGGAACCGAGCCGCGCGCGACCGTTTCGCGTGCCATTGATACCATGGGTGCCGCTGGGCGCGATTATCTGTTGTTTTTGCCTGATGCTGGAATTGCCGGCAAAAACATGGTGGCGATTCCTCTTATGGATGGCCGTCGGCTTGGTGTTGTACTTCCTCTATGGCTACCGCCACAGCCGCCTGCGCAACGGTGTCCAGTCAGACACGTCATTGGATCGGTGAAGCAGTGGCTAGGTGATCGATGCGGCGTCACTTACGAGAACGCGCGCCCTGCAACAGCTCGATCGCATCCAGCACGTCGTGGCGCACATCGTAGATGCCACGGGGTTTTGCCTTCGATGCCTCGCGCAGGCCGACTCCGTAAACGATTACACCAGCGTCCCCCGCCACTGATGAGAGTTCGAACGAACAGATGCCCTCGCGCACGGTGACCCGCCCCGCCGGCACAGCCGTCGGACCCTTCACATCAGTTCCCGGCGACGCATACGGCGCTCCGTTGACTAGGAACCGCGAGTAGGCGCGACCATGATGGGATAAGTCGTCATAGACCCTGAGCGACAGTTCGTAGAGGCCATCCTTCAGTCCCGTCTTGATCGTGACCTTCAACTTCGATGGCTTGGTGCCACGGCTGGCCAGCCAGCTCTCGGTGGGAGACCATGACCAACCCTCCGTTTTCTCCAACTGAAGCATCTGGATCGTGTAGTTGCTGCCCGCGCCTGCAATACTCTCGGCGAACTCATGCGCCCGCGCCAGCGCCCGGCGGCCTTTGGCTACAGCGGATGAGTGTTCTTTATCCGCCGCATCAACCAGTCGTTCCAGCATCCGCAGGCAATCGTAATCCTCCGCGCCCTCACGCATCAGTTCCCAGCGAACCGTGGGGACGATGCGGTCGAAGATCGGTTGTTGAGGCTCGCCGTGCCGCAGCGGTGGATAGAAGAAGTAGCCATCGCCGTGCCGATACTTGTAGGTGACGCCCGGGAGCAGGAAATTCGGCCGCTCCCACGGCGTCGTGGTCTGTCCCCAATACGTCGCCAGATAATAGAGATACCCGTTGGCGTTGCGCCGCCACACGTCCCAGAACATCGCGCGGTTGATCATGCCCGAATGCGAAATGAGGCAGAAATCCTTCACGTCGTAGAGCCAGTAGTCAGCCCCCTTCTTGCGCTCCGCCGCCGCCACGTCTTCCCGGTACAGCGTGCAATATGGAACCCACACCGAGATGAGCGATTTGCCGTCATCCGCCAGTTCGGCAAGCTTTGGGCGGTTTGCCGGGTCGTAAGTCAGCACTGTGCGAATGCGAGGATCCGCCCGCCGAATGAGCCGGCAGATATCCTTCAGGGCTTCCATGTCAGACTCGGGCGGCTCGTCTGTAACGTAATAAACTGCTCGGTCCAACCAGCCTTTTTCGGCCAGGTGCGCTGCGATCTTCCGGAACACGCTCACGACGAGCCGGTCAAAAACAGGATTGACCGTGCCATCCGCGCTACGCCGTTCGACAACCGCGCCCTTGGCATCTGCGAATCGAAGGCAAATCCCCTCCTTCTTGTTGCCCTTGACGCGCCGCGCCCAAAGATATGGCGCGAAGTTGAATGCGCTGAACGCCTGCCGCTGGTTGAAGTAACGTTCGCCTTCGCGGTCGAATCCCGTGAAGTCCAGCTTCGCCTCGCCTGTCGGCTTGTCGTCAGTTCCTTTGACGAATTCCCATTTGATTGCGGCGTCCGGCAACGGGCTAAAGGCCATCGTGCTTGGGGCATAGAGGAACGGAGAGAACCGCGCGCGGATATATTCGTCAAAGTAAGCGCGGATGATCCTCTCCCTGTCCTCGCGGGTCTTGCAGCCGTGGGCCTTGTAAATATTTGCCGACGCCAGCCCGATCATGCTCTGAAGGATTGGCCGATTTGGCAACGCAAAGCCGCGCACGCGCAACTCCAGCGCAACAGTCGCAACTGTCCCGCCGCCATCCTGTAACCGCACTCGGCCACGGTAAGTTCCCGACCGCGCAGCTTCGGGAACGGTCACCGTCAGCCAGAACACCAGGTTCTCGCCCTGCCCCACTCTGAAACGATCCTTCGCGATATCAACAGGGGGCAACGGGTCCGGCAGGAAGTTGGGATGCTTTGAAGTCTCCGCTGGATCGAGGGGCGCGTTGACGTCCACCCACTCCACCTTGCGCACACTGATGCACGCCATCGGCAACACCGCGCCTCCAGCGGCTCGCAGGTCCTCCAACACCACCGAGAGGTTCTCAAGCGACCGGCTCGCCCGCGCCACGACCTGAAACGACTCTGATTCGTTTCGAGCGCACTCGATGGCAACCCGCCCTGCCCTCCATTCAGCGGTTGGCTCACGGGTTTGGGTGATCTTCTCAATGGCCGCAACGCCGTAAGTCTTCAGCGGGGGCTGCGCAGCCGCGCACAGCGTCAAGTTGCACAAACCTGTTAGGAGCAACACCACAAAGGTCCGGTTCATAGTGAGTGAATGTGTGTGGGCACAACGCTAATGCGCTGCGACCATGCCAGCAAGCCAGATTAGCCTGCTGAAAACCGGGCGTTGTAGTGGGCGGCAGCTGATTGCCAGCTGCCCTGCTTCACTTAAAGGTCAGAGTGAAGGCGATATCTTTGGTCTCCGGGGACTTCAACTTGACCGCCACGATGTCTTTCGTTTCGGTCGCTGCCGTGCAGGTCGCCGCGTCTGCCACTTTCGCTGCGTCGAAGCTGTAACCCGAGGGGACACGGAAACGCATCGTCATCGGTGAGTTCTTGACGACTTTGACGGTGCCCTTGAGACACTTGCCCGTCTCCTGCCATTCGATGTTCTTCAGTTCCACCGCGCCTTGTGTGATATGGCGGTCACTGCTGATGAACTGGGGACGCGACTGCGCCCGATGAACTGCGAGCAACCTTACGCCATGCTTGGGTACTGGCATTTCAAAGCGACCCTTGCGCGCGCCTTGGAATGAGTTGGTCCAGAATTCATAGACCAAATACTCCGCGTCCGATGCCAGCCCCAGTTCCGCAAAATCAAAGCCGATGGCTGCATCGTCCTCCGTCCAGTTGAACAACGCCACCACATCCCAATCCTCAAATGACCGTCGCACTTTCAGGTCCCACACCGGGCGCATGTCGAAGATCGGATAGAGGTTCAGCGGACGCACGTTGCACACAGGCAGCGACTGTTGCAGCAAACGCATCCGCTCGGGCTTGAGCCCCGCCAGTTTGTCGCCGGAGAACATCATCTGCCCGGGCAATGCCACCACAGTCGTGGCGAGGCGCGCCTGTTCGATGTCAAGGAAATCGCCCACCAACAACGTGTCGGGGTCGGCAAAGAAAACGATGTTGTGCGCGAAAACCTGGTTCAGCGTGCATCGCGCCTGACTGAGCAGGTTAGGCCATTTCGGCGGCTGGTTGACATGGACGATGTCGGCTCCCGTCCGCGAAGCGTCCGCGTAGCCCGCGTCCGGCCCCGTGAAATGTCCCTGGCATGCGAGAAACACGCGGTCCTCGCCAATGCCGTCGCGGAACGCCTTGACGCACCGTTCGAAGGGATTGGGACAGGCGGGGTCTTTGAACGTAGCCCGAATTTCGGGGCGCTCAAAGAAATGGGCGCAATACCCCTTGCTCCGGCCCGACATGCCATCAATTTTGAAATACTCGTAGCCCCAATCGCGCGAGGCGACGCGATGGATCTCACGCAGATAATCGATCACCTCCGGCTGGGAAGGATCGATCGTATAGGTGCCATTCCATGTCGAGAGAGGTTTCCCCGCTTTGTCGTGCAGGAACCAACCCTTGTGCGCCTCATAGAACTCCTTGCTGCCCGTGCCAAACGGCGCCGTCCAGATGCCGGGGCGGAAACCGAGCGCGCGAATGTCGTCGGCGAGCTTCTTCATGCCCAGCGGGAACTTGCGTGGGCTGGGTTTCAGGCTGAGGTTGTCAAAATGGCTTACCGGCAACGTGTCGGAATTATCCTGCCATGATTCGATGGACCAGAACTCCATCCCGAACGGCTGCAAATGCTCCTTGCCCACCCGAGCCTCGGCTAGATTGTCGTCCGCCGTGGCTCTGTCGAAGTAGGTGTTCCACGACATCCATCCGGTGGGCGGCGAGGGACACCGCTTGCGATTGATCGGCTTGTAGTATGGCACGTATCGGTTGCGGTAATAATTTCGCTCCAGTGCAAACGTCCAGGTCGCCTCCGCGCTTTCATCGATCCGGCCGCGCAATTCCAGCCCATAACAACCGGCGCCCTTCGTCGTGAGACGGTTGAACGCGGCGCGCACCAGCAACGCCCGGTCGCGCTCAGGATCAAACAGCGAGTCGTTCAACGCGGAATCCGCATTCCCCGATGCCAGATGGAGAACGCGTCCACCCTTGGCCGCCTGCGTATTGCACGCGAAACTGTCCGGTGTGAAACAAACCTCACCGTGAAATGCCAGCTCGCCCGCATATGACTGCGCGGTCCGGTGGTACACAAGCATGGACAACCGGTCACCGTTGTTCTGGAAGGAGATGTATCCCTGCACGTCGCCCTTGGTGTCCAACAGCGCGAGACGGTTCCGCACTGCATCCCGGGGCGCGACGACCTTCCATGTCTTCCCTTGCGTGGTGAAATCGAGGCGGCCACTGATTTTAACCTCCCCGGCTTTCTGGACAAGGTCCAGCCGTGAACTGGACTCATCAAACTCCATCTGCCAGTTTCCGAGAGCCAGGCTTACGAGAATCGCTGCTGTTTGGATCATGGTGATTCCTTCAAATGCCAGTCGATGGCGGTTGCTTATTCAATTCCCAAATGGCGCTGCATTTCTTCGAGCGAGACGCCCTTGGTCTCCGGCATGTACCGCAGGACCAGCACCAGTTGCAGGAGCATCATCGCGGAGAAGAAGATGAACGGCGCGCTGCTGGAAAGCCTGGCCGTGACGACAGGATAGCCAAACTGAATCAGCGTGCACCAAGCCCAGTGCGTCAGGCTCCCCAGCGCCTGGCCGCGGGCGCGGACACGATTCGGGAAAATCTCGCTGATGAACACCCAGATGACCACGCCCGAGGAGGAGGCGAAGAAGGCCATGAATCCCATGAGGCTGGCCAGAACCAATATCTGGTTGTTGATGTGAAATGCGAAAGCCGCAATGCCCTGACAGATCACCATGCCGCAAGTCCCGACGAGCAGCAGCCGCCGGCGGCCAAAGCGATCAATCAGCGTCATGCCGAGGATCGTAAAAACCAGGTTCGTCACACCGATGATGACTGATCCACCCAGGGCGCTGGCCTGCCCCGCACCGACGGCCTTCAGAATCTTGGGGCCGTAGTAGTTCACGGTGTTGATGCCGGACAACTGGTTGAACGAAGCCACCATGAAGGCCAGCAGGATCGGCAAGAGGTATTTCTTGCGGAAGAACGATTCACTGATCGCGACCGTCTTCTCATGCAGTGATTCGACGATCTCCTGCAACACGCCGGCGGCGTCGGGATTGCCCAGCTTCTGGAGCACCGTCAGGGCCTCATCGCGGCGGTGTTGTTCCACCAGCCAACGGGGGCTTTCGGGAATCGGCAGCAGGAACAGGAAGAAGAGCACGGAGGGCACGGCGACAATCCCAAGCATCCACCGCCAGCATTCGGGGTTACTCCCCGTAATCTGGTCAATCGCGAAATTCGAGATGTAGGCCACCAGCAGCCCGACGACGATGTTGAACTGGCTCATGGCCACCAGCCGGCCGCGCGCGTGCGGGGGCGAAATCTCGGCGATGTACAACGGGGCCACCACCGAAGCGCCGCCGATGGCCAGTCCACCGATCAGGCGGAAGATCAGCAACGATGTCCAGTCCCAAGCCAACCCGCAGCCCAGCGCGGAAACAAAATACAGCACCGCCAGAGACATGAGGATCGGCTTGCGTCCGTACCATTCAGAGGGTTTGCCCGCGATCAGCGAGCCAATGATGGTCCCGAACAGCGCGCTGGACACGGTGAAGCCGAGGGCGACGTCACTGAGGTTGAATCGTTTCTCCAGCATCTCGGTCGTGCCGGAAATCACCACGGTGTCGAAGCCAAACAAAAATCCCGCCAACGCGGCTACGAGCGTGCTGCCCAGTAGATAGAAGTTTATTTTCATATGTTTATTTATTCCGCATGCATTTGTTTCCGGCACCGTTCGAAAAAGAATACCTCCATCGCCCGGCGTTATTCGCCATAAATATGCCGGCCGATGATATGATTCTGATACACCTCGTCGAGCTCGCAGAAGTAACCACTCCAACCCCAGACGCGGACAACCAGGTTCTTATGGCGTTCAGGGTGCCGCTGGGCGTCGCGGAGGGTGTCCACATTCAGCGTGTTGAGCTGCAGTTGCTGGCAACCGGATTGCACAAACGCCCGGACAAACATGCCCACCTTGCGCGTGCTGTCCTGCCCACGGAACATGCTGTCGGCCAGTTCCATCGTTAACGGTCCGCCATTGCAGACGCGGCGGTAGTTCAGCTTGCCGTAGCTTTGCAGTGCGCTCAACGGACCGCGTACCGTCACACCCGGCGACGGAGCCAGCGACGAGCTGAAGAATTCGCCCGCCCGGCGGCCATCCGCTGTCGCGCCGACCACCGGTTCGCGCATGCCGGCATGGCCACGCGCCAGCCAGACGTAATACATGGCCGAGCCGCTTCCGGCGCGGAACCGCCCGCCCCGGCCGTTGTCGCCCGCCGCCGCACAGGCCTCGGCAAACAGGTCGAACAGCCTCACAAGCAGCGCGTCAGCGCGATCATCATGGTTGCCGACTTTTGGCCCGTCATTGCGGAGTTGCAGGCGCAGCGCTTCATCATCGGCAAAATTCGTATCCAGCGCGCGTAACAACTTGTCGGCGGGGATGACCTTCTTCTCAAACACGAGCGTCTTCACCGCCGCCAGCGCATCCGCGGCATTGGACGAAGCAGCGCCATGGATGCCGAAGTTGTTGTACTTGAGGCCACGCGACAAATCCCGCCCCTGCTCCAGGCATCCATCCATCAGCACCGAGTAATACGGCGCCGGCGGCAGGAAGAGCTTGCGGCTGGCATCGGCCAACACCTTCACCTGGGCCTTCAGGTCCGCGCCAATCCGCTCCAGAATTTTCTCGAACGACTCTCCCGCAGTCAGGCCGGCGCGAATGGCTTTGTCCACAGCGGCGGGCAGCGAAGCCGCGCCGATATTGACAACCTCCATGCCGCGTCCCGGAATGATGAACTCCCAGCACGCTGCCACGGTGTAGTCACGAGCGTCCTCCTCCGCGTACCCGGCGACCACCAGACCGGGGATGACGACCTCGTCATTGGCGTATTGCGGGAAGCCAAGCCCGATCCGCGTCAGTTCAGCCGCAAGCGCCAGCAGATCAAGGTCGGTATGGCAATCCACGCGCAGGTTGATCTTGGGATCGATCAACGCCACCGCACGCGCGACACGCAACACCATGGCCGTGAGCGGATTCACGCCGTTGCTGCCGTCCCGGCGCACACCGCCGAGCATGAGCGACTGTCCATTATCGCCTTGCTGGATGCCGGGATAGAGGTCGCTGTCTTTGTTGAGGGAGATGAAGAACTCCGCCAACAACTCTTCAGCGGCTGATTCGTCGAGCCGGCCAGCCTCCAGATCGGCTTTCAGGTAGGGCCACATGTATTGATCAAAGCGACCCAGACCGCAGTGATAATGGCCGCTTAGCCAGAGTACCGCATGGCACAACCGCAGGGATTGCAGCGCCTCCCGAAACGTAGTGGCCGGCTGCGCAGGAACGCGTTCCAAAACATCGGCGATATCCTGCCGACCCAACTGCCGCGCCGTTGCTGCGTAGCGACGGGCCAAGTCCATGACGGCATCCATCGTTTCGATGGCGGCGTCCAGAAATTCCACCGCCTCGGGATTGGATGATTGCCGTGCCCGCGTGGCAAGCGCGACCTGTTTCCGGCCCAGCAACCCCTGGGTGAGGATCATGCCCCAATCCGCACAGATGTTGCTGATGGGCCCCAACTCATGCAGGGTCCGGCCGGCCGTAAGGGCCTGCAACTTCTCCTCCGTGAAGAGCGGAGCCACTTTGCAAACCGTGCGTGTGAAGACGATCCGCTCGTCCGGTTCAATGACAACGGTTTGTGCCGCGCACATGCGGCTGGTCAGGCGCGCGGCCCGGCGTGTCCACGACAAGCCTTCCGCGTCGCACTCGGGTTGCACTTCAACCGTCTGCTTATCCCGGAGTCGCCGCTGTTCCCCGGCGCGGATTCGCTGTTTCATCGCCGCCAAGCGGGGCGATAGTTCCACCACACGGGCGTTGCCGCCAAGATGTGTTTCCATGGTTTTCATGCGAGTGCGGCTTCCAATTTGAGTTCCTGAAAAGGTTTGAGATCGGCTTTCGCCGCGACACTTTCGTCGTAAGCCGGGTGCCATTCTAGGCCGCACGCCGCATACTTGCCACCGGCGGCCCGATTGTACGGCAGCAATTCCACACGCGGCTTTCTGGGCAGCTCGCTCACCCGCCGGGCGATGGCACTCAGGTTCTCTGCCGTATCGGTCACGCCCGGTATGAGCGGCACGCGGACGATGAACCCGGTCTTCATCGAAGCCAGCGCGTTGAGGTTCCGGAGAATGAGCTCGTTGCTCACTCCTGTCCAACGGCGGTGGGCTTCAGCGTCCATCAACTTGAGGTCAAACAACACCAAGTCGCACTCGCCGGCCAGCAGCCGAAAATCCTCTTCGGTTCCATAGCCGGAGGTGTCCAGCGTCACATGCAGTTTTTCCAACCGATTGATCACCTCAGCCACAAATGCGGCCTGCATCAGGGGTTCACCCCCGGAGAATGTCACCCCGCCGCCATCGCGCAGGAGCAACGCCTGGCGATTCAGAATCGTCGCAAGTTCAACCGCGGTATAGCTCCGGCCCACAGGTCGCTCTCCGGCTGCGCCACGCATGACCTGGGGTTCTGGAGAGAGTCCTTCGGGATTGTGGCACCAGGCGCAACGCAACGGGCACCCCTTCAGGAAGACGGTGGTTCGGATGCCAGGTCCATCGTGAACGGTCAATTCCCGAAGGTCAAACACCACCCCCGTCGGGTCGATTGCGACGGTCGGCGTTCTCTTGGGGCCTTTTTTAATTGCGCGCATTATTCCTGATTTACCGTGGCCATGATAGCTCTGCCGGGCCGTGTAAAAATGAGTTCGCTTGTCCCGAATATTGAGACCTATTGCGGCCGGAAATACCCATAAAACAGGCGTGGCTGCCTGTGCAAAACAAATTTATTGAGAATTATTACACTTCGTTTATCCAACTGGCCGACTGGTGGGCCTGCCGGAACTGGCCGGGGGTCTGGCCGATTTCCCGTTTGAACAGCACGCTCAGGTATTCAGGATGCTCAATGCCGGTTACTTCGGCAATCCGGGGCAGCGTCCAATCCGTGTCGGTCAGCAACTGTCTGGCGCGGCGTAACTGCACCTCGCGGATTTCCATCTGGGGCGACCGGCCCAGATGCTTGCGAAAACGACGTTCCAAAACCGAACGTGAACAATGGATCGCGTTCATCACGTCCGATACCTGAATGCCCTGGCAGGCATGCTCACGGATAAAACGAACCGCGCGAACGACGAGGGCATCATCCACGGCGAAAACATCCGAGGATTGCCGCGTGGCGACGCCCAGGGGCGCCACCAGCAGGTTCGATTCCGCTGCCCTTCGGCCAGACATCAGCCGATCAAGCAGCGTAGCCGCCTCGAAACCGATGCGTTCGGCATCCGGGACGACGCTCGATAGCGGCGGGTTGCACAGTTCGCAAAAGGTCACCGCATTGTCCACGCCGACGACGGCTATCTCATCCGGCACCGGTATGCCCACATGGCGGCAGGCGTCCAGGACATGCTGCCCGCGAACGTCGTTGCACGCCATGATGCCCACCGGGCGCGCCAGCGTGCGCAACCATTGCGCGATCCGGTTCCGTTCCTCCTGCCATGAATGCTCGCGCAGCCCTGACCATGGCGACTCGTAAAGGTTCCCGGCTTTCACCAATCCCTTTGCCCCATCGAGAAAGCCATCGCGGCGTTGTTGCGACCACGTTTCACCACTGAAACCACAAAAGGCCAGATTGCGGAAGCCCCGCTCACGCAAGTGTTCTGCGCCCAGCCGGCCGATCGCATACATGTCCGAGCCGACTCGAGGCAGCCCCAGATCGAGGTACATGTCGTTCAGGTCCACCACGGGCAAGCCGCGGCGCTGGAAGATTCGGGCCCACTCCGGCGTGGTCGAACGGCAGATCACGCCATCACCACGCCATTGGGACAACCATTCCGGCGGGGGCATGCGTAACTCACGTTCATCGAGAAACACCGACCACGACGCATGCGTCTTCAGGTAGCGTGAGATGCCGCGCAGGATCTGGCGTCCATAGACCACCGAGGTTTCCACGATCAGAGCCACGTTTGGCCGCCGTGTCCTCCAAGGAGATTGCAGTAATTGTTTGCAGCGCATTATATCGTTCACTGCCCAAACGCTTTTGTCTGATGTTGAAACCTGAAACCGTTATCACTGTCGAAACACGTCACACCCGGAGTTCTTGGGTATTTCCTTCAATCCGCCCTTCTCAATCAGACACTTACACAACTTGTAGAAGGCAACCAGGTGTCGTTGCTCCGTCAAGTAGTCCACGGACGACTGTTGGACAACATTGTACCGGCCATCCTGAACTCCTTCCAACAACCAGCACTCGCTATCTGTGAGTATCGGTCTCTCTTCTGATAGCATGGTGAAGAAGTTAAGCCTCGCAAGAAGCACTTGAATCGCCTCTGAGTCCGCTTCTGAAAGAAGCAATTCTTTTCGCTCTCGCTGAATTACGCGCCCCAAGCCAATGTGCTTTGACCACAGTCTGAAGGTTTTGCCCTCCTTCTGGATGCGCACACAATAACAATCCCCAAAGGCTGCGCAAATCATGAAACGATACACCGTGTTTCCTGGTGTTTTTGCCATGGCGGGCAACCTCGGCTCATCCAGCAGGGCAAGGACCCTCGCGCAACCTTCAGCCGCATATGCTGGAATTCCTGGTTCTGCGGCCGATGCTCTGATTTTGAAATATGATTCTTCGGCACAACCTGCGGTCGCCCAAATCAGCCAGCAAAGCAGTGATACATTGTAATGCATGACCCAAAATATCAACACTCCCTCATCTCGCACGCACTAATTCCTGCACACTTTAACTTCACCACCACGTGGCAGTAAGAGACAGCAAGAAATGAAGCCAGTTCTCAACATCAGCTATTCCTTTCATCACCTCCGCCATCGCCTTCCTTAACGGTTTGTCCTTGGCCACTTGCTTCGCCCGTTGCGGTGCCTTGTCTTTCGCAGCGACATGATGCCAATCGTCGGCCATTCCGATTCTCAGCGATCATGCCATGCCTGCGAGCATGCGCCCACGTCCGTTTCGGGTCAAGCGACATGGCTGGTGTTGGGACCCAATCCTCGTTGCCCTGACATGTTCACAGGCTTCCGGCAGAACCTCCCCCACTCCACCGCCTCCACGAATTACCAAT
>CAZGGF010000074.1:0-21962 GCA_964524715.1 uncultured Verrucomicrobiota bacterium
AAGCTCAAGAAGCTCGGCGTCCCCGGTGTGTTCATGGATCTGGAGCCGCACCTCAAAGGCGGCGGCCAATTCGGCGGTTTCAGCGGTCCCGATGGCTTCGGCGTGGCATTACGCGCCCTGACCGACGTGCTCGACGCCGCCCGCATTGCTTACGACCTGCGCAACTACAAGGACATCGAGGCGATCAAGAAGGCGGTCTGACGCGGCGGCTTCTGGTTCCTGAACCTGCTCTTAGTGCTCGTTCGGTTGAGCACGGAACCAGCGCAGTAACATGTCTCCGGCCGACGCGTCGTCGCCCGATGGGTGCTCGATGCAAGCAACGTCGTGGCCCAGGATGATGTCGCGGGCGATGGCTTGTCCCGGCGGGAGGATCGCCACCACGTCCCACTCGGGTCGGCCGAACGCCATGCTGTAGTTCACAATCCAGGAATACGACCGGATGAGCGCTTCGTCCTGGGCGGATGCAGAGAGCTTTGCGGGAACGGCAATCACAACGAGGTTGGGCTTCATGGCGCGGACGCCTTTGCCCCAACTCTCCAACTGCGCCAGTGTCTTGCCCGCCGTCGGCCAGCAGGTTGCGCGGATTTCGCAGTTCGGGCCCAGCTTCTTCAACACCTGTGCCACGGTCGTGTCATAAGGCTCCATCGCCACCACGTGGATCGGCTTGCCTTCACGCAGCAGCGCCAGCGTGCGCGGGATGCACGGCTGGAGCGGCATGACGTCGCGCAGCGAGACGCGCCTGCCGCTGATGACCCGGGCGATCTCTTCGGCGAACAGCTTGTGACCGTTCATGTTCGGGTGAATCGTCTCGCTCATCAACAACATCCAGCCCCGCGGGTCGGCGGCGCGGAGTGATTCATAGGCCCGGTAGCAATCGGCCACCGGCACGCGTGTGTCGGCGGCGACGGTTCGGATGACTTCAGTGTATCTGGCGAGACGCTCCTGCGGCCGGCGGGGCACGGCGTCGGGATAGATGGAGTTCTGGGTGCAGAGCACCACCTCGGCGCCCGCGTCGCGACAGCGGCGGATGATCTCGCGCAGGTTGGCGGCAAAGCGCGTTTCCCGCTCCGCAATCTGCTGCCCGGCCATGTCCTTCGCATCGAAGGCCATGTCGTTCATGCCGAACATGACGACCACCAGGTGCGGCTTGTGGGCGAGCACGTCGCGTTCGATGCGCGCCAGTCCCGCCGCGGTCGTGTTGCCGCTCACGCCGGCGTTGATCATTTGCAGTTTGGCTTTGGGATATAATCGCTGCAACGCGATGCCGAGCATGTCGCACCACGCCCGCCGTCCGCCCGTGTGGTAATAGACGCCCGTGATGCTGTCGCCGAAGCAGACGATGCGAACCGGCTCGGCACTTTGAGCCAGAAGTTGGTCCGTCTTCGGCAGACTGGTCTCTGCCGCCGCGAGGACAGCGACGGACACACAAACAACCGCACACCAGATTCGAAGGATCATGTGTTTACCTCGTCGTTCGCAACCATGTCGTCGAACGCGAGCTACCAGGCGATCTCCGGCTTCGCGAACTCTCCGGTCATCGTCGCCGGCAATCGCCAGACGTGGTCGCCGTTCTTGTTGGTGAAGTAGAGGCAGGAATCGGATTGTTCCAGCGTGTTGCCGCTGGCCCAAAAGGCGTAGAAATCGGGATGGGCGTTGACGGGGCGGCGGGCGTAGGTGTGGTTGAAGCGGGTGTCATGGGTGAGTTGCTTGACCTTCGTCCACGTCGCGCCCTGATCACGGCTGGTCCAAAGCACCATTTCGCCGCCGGTCGTCCACGGCTGCGGGCCGGGTTCGGTCGGCGCGATGATCCGCCATGTGCCGTCCGGCTCGATGTAGAGCGAGCCGTGGTCGTAGTTGTGGTCGCTGGTCGTGAATGGCCGGCGCACCCATTCCTTGCCCGTCCAACGCATCGTGAACCACGGCCGCAGGCCGTGCTTGGGGCCGGACTCGTAGCCCGTGGTCGTCAGGTAGAGAATCACCGGCCGGCCGTCGGCGTCGAAGTTGAGGTCTTTGAGATAAACGACCTGCCTGTCGGCGCGCGCGTCGAGCACGAGCGCGGGATTTTTTGCCTCGGTCAACGGCAGCGTGAGCTGTTCGCCCGCAACGGTGCGCCACGTCTGGCCGTAGTCGCCGGTCTCGACGTAGTAGATGTTGGAGCGTTCGTTGAGACCGACGGGATTCGGGTGATAATCGAACGCGCTCGCGAGCCGGTTGCCGCAGCGCCACGTGACCTGATAGTCGCCTTTCTCGATGTGCGCGAGACTTTGCGGCTCGCCCCATTTCACGCCATCGGCGCTCGTCATCCAGAACAGGCCCCGGCCGAGTTTGTAGCGTGTGTGGAGGAACAGGAAACCCTTACCGGGCATCCACCACGGATGCGGGTAGGAGAAGTTGGTCTCCATGATCTGCTCGAACTCGTCCACCGAGTAAGGCTTCTTGCTGCGGTGAACCCACGAGGGCCGCGAAGTGCCGTGGGCGGCGGAGAAAATCCAGACGTGGCCGGCGCCGTCGAGCATGATGGTCGGGTTGTCGTGCGCGTCATCGGTTTTTTTGTTCAGCAAGATCGTCGGGCGCGGCACCTGGCCGGTGGTGTGGTCGTAGTAGCTGACCATGTGGAGGAGTTGGTTCTTCTCCTTGAGCCGTCCGCCGTAGCAGAAGAACGTCTTGTTGACCTCCTTCGCGTAGTAAGCGTAGGGCAACATCTGCTGCGGGTAGGTCGCGAAGCCGCCGCTGTATTTGTAGCGATACGCGTCCTTCGACGGCTGGTTGTAATACCAGATGCCGCGATAGCCGTCGTCCTTCGGCTGCGGCTCCGAGAAGCAGGACAGTGTTGACGCGAGGAACATCAACACGAGGGACAAGCGGGGGAGGTTGGCGTTCATGCCAGTATTCTCGTCAAACCAATGGTGAAATCAACCCATCAAATGGGCTGTGAGACGTCCACGACCTGAAACGCCTCTGCGAACGGCGCGCCGCAGGACAGCTCCGCCGCGATCTGGCGGTTCACGTCGAGGATGCGGTCATCGAAACCGCGGCCACGCTGGCGGCGGTTGCGCTGCTCCTGCGAACAATGATGCAACAGCAGCCGGCGTTTCCAACGCGCAGTTTCCTCGTCAAACGGCATGTAGAGATCGGGCCGGAAGCTCAGTGTCTTCGGATCGCGTATGAGAAACGCCGCAACCGGCTCATCGAGCGACGATGCCACCCGCAGAAACATGGCGTGAACGCGCCGGTGGCCGGCATTGCTGTCAGCGCCGTGCGGCAGGAAGACGATCTGCGGCCGATGCGTCAGGAACTGACGCCGGATCGCGGCTTCGTTCCCGGCGTCGTCGAGCGGCGCGCCCGCGTCATCCTCTTCCAGCCGCAGGAACGTCACGTGCTCTTCGCCGAGGCCGAAGAACCGCAGACTGTTGCGCTGCTCCTGCTCGCGCGCGGCCGCTTTCGTCGCGTTGTCGGGCGACGGGCAGAACTCGTCGAGCACGCCGCTCGCGCTGCCGCTGACCACGGCGAGATGGATTGCATTTCCATTGCGCTGGAAGAACCGCAGCGTGACGCCGATGGCGTCGAAGTCATCCGGATGCGGCGAGAGCACGAACAGCCGCAGTTCCGCCGGCCATCGGATCGCAGGAATGGCGGCAGGCCTCGGGCGATCGAGGAGCTTCTGCAGGCCGGAGTTCATCGCGGAGCGGCGAGCGTCTGACCGCAATACCAAAGCATCCGCGGCAAATGGAACGGGCCTTTCCACATATTCCCTTTCAGTTGCGACGACACGCTGCCGTCGCGGTGCAGATAGCCATACCACTCGCCGTGCTCCGGGTCGGGGAAATGCGCGAAACTCCAGTCGTGCGCCATCTGGTGCCAGCGCGCGTATTTCGCGTCGCCCGTAAGCGTCCACGCCAGCAGCGTGGCGATGATCGTCTCGTTGTGCGGCCACCAGAACTTCATGTCGTGCCAATACTCCTGCACCGGCAGCCCGCGCAGGTCGCGGAAGTAGTAGATGCCACCGCATTCCTCGTCCCAACCGCGCGCCCACATCCAGTCGAGAATCGTCAGGCCAATGCGGATGAGCCGTTGGTCGCCGCGCAACTTGCCCTCGTGCATGATGAACCACGCCGCCTCGATGGCGTGGCCGGGATTCAGCGTCCGTCCATCGAAATGGTCGATGATTCCGCCGTCCGGCGCGACAACCTCCATCAACGCCTCAAGCTCCGGCTTCATGAAATCGCGCTCGATCTCCGCGATACTGCGGTCAATCCACTCCGTGCAAGAGCATCCCGCCACGTTCACATCGCCGAGATTCGCGCGCAACTCCTGCGCCGTGGCGATGCCGATCATGTGTGCGCCGATGCCTTTCATCGGCCGCGTGGGCTCGAATTTCGGTGTCATCAGGCCCGGCTCGAACGAATACCGCAAAAACGTGGCGAACGTTTTCACCGCGTCCTCCGCCGCGCGCGCGTCGCCACCGGCTTTCGCGCAGGCAGCGAAGGCAATGGCGGCGAACGATTCGCTGTAAACGTAGCGTCGCATCCTCAGCGGCCGGCCCTCGCGCGTGACGGTAAACCACATCTTCCCATCCGGCGCGAAACCGTGCCGCCGGATGAACTCAATGCAACTGCGCGCCGCCTCCAGCCATTCTGTGCGGCGCTCCACGGTGTTGTAGAGTGTCGCGAACATCCATCCCGCCCGGCCCTGGAACCAGACGGACTTGTCCGTGTCCACCACCGTCCCGTCCCGGTCCAACGACGTGATGATGCCGCCCTGCTCGCGGTCCATCCCATGCCGCAGCCAAAACGGGATGACATTGTCCAGCAGCGTATCGCGATAGAAGGCTCTGATAGCTGCGTTGCTCTGGTCATCCGCGAGGTTTGTTTTCATCGTCATCAGCGAGTCATCGCCGGATTATTGCGCGGGCGCCCAAAAAGTGAAAGCCGCAGTTTGCACCAGCGAATACCATGCGCTTGCATCTGCTGGTATTCGCATCTAACGTGCCGAAGGTCTGCGCTCAACCGGAGCACAACAAACATGAATACTCCCTCTCCGATTCCCAACTTTACCTTCCGTTTCGCTTTCGTCCTTGCGCTGCTGGCGGTCGCCGCAAGCGGCGGCCCGCGCGCTGACGCGGCCAACTGGCCGTCCTGGCGCGGCGGCGTGGACGGCAGCGGCATTTCCAACGAGAAAAACCTGCCGCTGGAATGGTCCGACACGCAAAACATCCGCTGGCGTGTGAAGCTGCCCGAACGCGGCAACTCCACCGCCGTCGTCTGGGGCGAGCGTGTGTTCGTCACGCAAGCCATCGAGGCGGAGAAACGGCGCACGTTGATGTGCTTTCACCGCGCCGACGGACGGTTGCTCTGGCAGCAGGGCGTCGTTTACGCGGAGCCGGAGCGGACGCAGCCAAGCAACCCCTATTGTTCCGCGTCGCCCGTGACCGACGGCGAGCGTGTGATTGCGAGTTTTGGTTCCGCCGGGCTGGTCTGCTACGACCTCGACGGGCGCGAGCTGTGGCGGCGCGACTTGGGCAAACTGGACAACATCTGGGGTAATGCTTCCTCGCCGGTGATTTTCGAGGACCTCTGCATCCATTACCACGGCCCGACCAAAAATGCGTCGCTCGTGGCGCTCGACAAGAAGACCGGCAAGACGGTCTGGAAGTTCGATGAGCCGGCGTGGGACACCAGCGGCCGCACCGACGGTTTCAAAGAAAAACGCGACGGCGTCGTCGGCACGTGGAGCACGCCCATCGTCATCCGCGCCGATGGACGCGACGAGTTGGTGATGACGTTCCCCCAAGAGGCGCGCGCGTTCGATCCGCGCACGGGCCGCGAGCTGTGGCGATGCAGCGGGTTGAGCCCGCTCATCTATGCGTCACCGATTTTTGGCGAGGGCATCGTGGTGGGCATGGGCGGCTTCTACGGAAATTCACTCGCTGTGAAGCCGGGCGGCCAGGGCGATGTAACCGCCACGCGCCGCGTGTGGCATCAGGTGCGCTCCAAGGTCGGGATCGGCTCCGGCGTGATCAAGGATGGCTATGTTTATCACGTGCAATCGTCAGGCGCGACCACGTGCCTGAAACTGTTGACGGGCGAACTTGTCTGGGAAGAGAAGCCCCGGGGCGTGAGCAGGAAAGCCAACAGTTGGTCGTCCATGATCCTCGCCGGCGACCGCCTCTACTACCCGAATCAGGGCGGTGACGTAGTGGTGCTCAGAGCCAGCCCGAAGTTCGAGCAACTCGCGGTGAATTCGCTGAAGGAGCCGACGAACAGTTCGATCGCAGTCTCTGACGGCGAGCTATTCCTGCGCACAGAAACAACGCTATGGTGCATCAGCACCGCGAAACCCGCCGCTCCGGCGCGTTGAGCCTAGACGGGTCAGGCTGCCTAACGCCGAATCCACTCGAAGAACCCGATCCGTTCGAGATCACCGCGGAGCTTTGCGGCCTGCTCAGGCGTCAGGCTTCCGTTGGGAAGCCGCGCCGGACCGACGTTCACGCCGAGCATCGCCATCACAGCCTTGGCGGCTCCCATGAAGCCGTAGTTGACGAGGACCTGGACCATCTGCACCGAACGGAATTGCTCGCGCCGCGCCGTGTCGAGGTCACCGCGTTCGAACGCCGCAATGAGCCGGTGATAAATCGGTGCGGCGAAGTTATAGGTGCTGCCCACCGCGCCGCGCGCGCCCATCGACAGATCCGCCAGCAGCATCTCATCGAAACCGAAGGCCACGTCGAGCGTGCCGCCTGCCGCGCGAAGGCAGAGCTGGTATTCCATGAGGTTGTTGCTGGTGAACTTCAACCCGGCGAGGTTCGGAATGCGCTGCGCTCCCTTTTCCAGGAACTCCGACGCCGACAGCGTGACGCCGGTGAATGACGGAATCTCGTAATAGTAGAACGGCAGCGCCGGCGCGGCCGACGCGATTTCCGCCATGCAATCCACCAGCAAGTCCACGCTGCGCGGCTTGAAGTAGCTGGGCGCCACTGCGGCAATGGCCGTCGCCTTGAGTTGCTGGGCCTGCGCGGCCAGCGCGCGGCCATCCGCGAGACAGTTGGCGCCGGCATGAACAACAACCCGCAGCGCCGTGCCATGCGAGACCTCCATCCAACGTTGCGTGAGAGCGCGGCGCTCGTCGAGCGCGAGCGAGTGCATCTCGCCCGTGGTGCCGCCGATGAAAGCGATGGTAACACCATTGGCCAGAAGGAGGGCCGCCTGTTTTTCGACAATGGGTAGATTAAGCGAGCCGTCCGCGGCAAACGGCGTGTGCGGCGCGGCAATAAGACCGTGAAGTGGCGTGGTTGTTTTCATAAAATGGTGCGCGTATTGTGACGGAGTGCCCGCGGATCGTCAACCATCGCAACGCGGCTTGTAATTGGCGCCGGACCGTGAAAGGCTGCGATTAAACCCGAACACCACCCATGGAGCAGGCGAAAAAATTCCCAGGTTTTGGTCAGACGCTGCTGCTGATGCTGGTGGCCGTCTTTCTCATGTTTGGCCTGACCCTCCAACTGGTGGTGGCGACCAACTTCCTGTTCAAGACGAAGCTGGAGGATTATCCGGGGGCGTCGGGCTGCGTCAATCTCATAGCACTGGGCGTCGTCCTCATTATAGGTGCCCTTCTCGCGAAGGCGCCACTGCGCGAGGTGTTCCCCTTGCGACCGATACGACCCACGCTGGTGCTGCCATTGATCCTGTCGGTGCTCGGTGCGGTCATCGTTCTCTCGGAAGTGGACAACTGGATGCGTAACGTGCTGCCGATGCCGCGACGGTTTGCGGAAATCTTCGCCAACCTGATGACCGGCAAGCACGGTTTCTGGGGATCGCTCTTCACCTTATCGTTCGTTGCGCCCGTCACTGAGGAACTGTTCTTTCGCGGACTGGTTACGCGCGGTTTCTTGAGCCGATACTCCGTCCGCACTTCCGTGATGGTTCCATCATTCCTGTTCGGAATCATGCATCTCAATCCCTGGCAGTTTGTATCCGCCACCGTGATGGGGTTGCTGTTCGGCTGGTGGCTTGTGCGGACGCGCTCGCTGTGGCCATGTCTGGTCGGCCATGCATTGGCCAATAGCGCAGTGTTATTCTCTTCTTTCCTGCCCGTGCATATTCCCGGGTTCAATACGGACTCGCTGTCTGACCCGCAGTTGGAGTTTCAACCGATGTGGTTCAACCTTCTCGGCCTGGCGCTGCTGGTCGCAGGCGTGTGGCTCTTTGCCGCGTGGAGCCGCAGGCCGCCCGTCGAAAACACCGCGTCAGCCGCGCAAGTCGTTTGAGACGGAGGCGGTGTTCGCGGCCGCAGCGCGTTCCTCCATGTTCTTCGGTCGGATGAACAGAACCGCGGCGGCGGAAATCGCGGAAAGAACAGCACAGAGCGCGAATGCAACGGAGAACGAAATACCGTTGTCGCGCATCCACCCGAGCACAACCGTCGCGCCCGCGCCGACGCCGATGCTGACCATGTTCATGAAGCCGTAGCCGGTCGCGCGATGTTCCGGCCGCGCAATCTGGCAAAGGATCGGCATATTATTGCAGTCGAAAAATCCCCAGCCGAGGCCGAAGAGGACCATGCACACAATGGCCACGCCGATGTTCCACGCGTAGCCAAGCCCCAGCAGCGCCGGCACGCACAACGCCATGCCGAGTGCACTGGTGTAGATGCGCCCGCGGTTCGTTGCCCGCATCCAGTAGTCGGCCAGCATACCGCCGAACAGCACACCAGCAAACGATGCGATCTGGATGTAGCCCGTGGCCGAGAGTCCGGCAGGACCTTCCTTCAGCTTGAACGTGTCGGCCAGAAACGTCGGCAGCCAGTTCTTCGTGACCCATCCGCCGATGGCCGGCAGCGTGAAATACATCACCAGAATCCAGAACGCCGGCTGGGTCCACAACGCACAGATCGTGTCGCCGATGGTGACGTGCGATTTGCCCCTCCGACCCTCGCCACCCGCTGAAGGTGCATCTCTCAGCGCCAGCATCAGCACCACCGCATAGGCCACACCCGCCGCGCCGAACCATGTGAAACAGTTTCGCCAACTGCTCATCTGTGCGATGTAGCCGCCGATGCCGCCAAGCGCCAGTCCCGTGTAGATGCCCGTCTGGTGGATGCCCACCGCCCGCGCCCGCGTGCCGCCGGGGTGAAAGTCCGCAATGAGCGCCAGTGCAGCCGGGATATAGAACGCTTCGCTGATGCCCATCAGCGCGCGGTAGAATTTCATCTCGCCGTAGGTGTTCGCGTGGCCGGTGAGCCACGTCACCGCCGACCAGACAAACAGGCTCCCAATGACCGTCCAGCGGCGATTAAACCTGTCCGCCACAAACCCGCCGATCGGGCTGAGCAGCGCGTAGATCCACATGAAGATCGCCATCAGCACGCCGAACTGCGCGTCGTTGGCAATGCTGGGGATGTCGGCCCGGATCGAGGCGCGGATGGTCGAGACCATCTGCCGGTCGAGATAATTCAACATTGCCACGGGCCAAAGCAGCGCGACGACGGCCCATGCGTAGCTGGTGGTTCTGGAAGCAATCGAGTTCACGCAAAGCTCAGTGTGGACAAGCCGGCTGAAAAGTCCAGACTTCCGATGAACGCACGCCGGGCCTCGCTTCGCCGCCGGGGATGACGACGCGGCCGTTCCACTCGACGGCCGTGGTGGTCACAAGCGAAAACGGCACCTGGCCGGAGACCTTCCACACATCAGTCTTCGGATCGTAAGCAACAACGTCGCGCGGAAAACCTTTGTGTGTGGTTGGCGGTGTACTGGCCTGCGCGCCATCGTCGCCACCGATCACGAACAGTCTGCCGTTGAGAACAGGCGCAGGCGATGGCGCAGCCACGGAGACGCGTGGCAGGTCGGCGACACGATGCCAACCCTGGCCTGGTGTGTAGCGATAGGCGTCGCGCAGCCATTCGCGCACCGGCTTGCCATCCGCTCCGGCGCCCAACGCGGCGCCGCTGAACAGAAAGAACGAACCCTCGCACGCTCCAGCCGTTGCCAGCATTCGCCCGCGGCCAGGCCATGGCTCCTGTTCACGCCAGCCAGCCGCTGTGTTCCCGAGATCAAGCGCCCAAAACGTCTTCAACGCCGTCGTTGCGTCCGGCGTCGCGATGCCGCCCGCGATGTAGATCGTGCTGCCCAGCAGAGCGCCGCACATGTTCGCGCACGGCCTTGGCAGCGGCGGGAGCGGGGTGGTGGTGAGCTTGCCGTCGCGCCATCTCAGCAGAGAAGCATCGCCGCGATGTCCTTGCGCGCTGCTGCCGCCAATGCAAACGAGGCCGTCCTTCGTGGTCACAGACACACCATATCCAAGCGGGTGCGGCAGTCTGCCGGCGAGCCGCCACGCGCCATCCGGTTTCTCCAGCGCGAAGACCGAGTCATACCAGACCTTCGTGCCACCTTCCCACGGACGCTTGTCGGGAAAGTTTGCGCCGCCGGCCACCACCAGTGCGCCACCGCTGACACCGGCAAAAGATCCGGCGAAACCCTCACGGTCGGGAATGGGTGGCAAGGGGTTCCATTGAAAGGATTGTGTCATGGATTCAAAACCTCCGGCAAAACACGCGGTCGCAGCGACCCACACGACTGACCGAGCGAGAAAACGCGCGCCCCGCGGAATCAGTGTTTGTGCTCGGGCAATCATCACGCGGCATTCACCACGTTTTGCGGCTGTCCACGCAGCCAGGCGCTGACGTTGTCCGCGGCGACCTTCATGAGTCGCGCACGGGCCTCGCGCGTCGCCCAGGCAATATGTGGAGTGATGATGCAGTTCTTCGCGCGCTGAAGTGGATTGTCCCCCGGCGGCGGCTCGACCGAGAGCACGTCGAGGCCGGCGCCCGCAAGGCGGTCGTGGTTGAGCGCGTCGGCGAGGTCCGCGTCGTTCACCAGCCCGCCGCGCGCGGTGTTGATGAGGAACGCCGTCCGCTTCATTTGCGCCAGCCGAGCGGCGTTGATGATCTCCCGCGTCTCCGCCGTGAGCGGACAGTGCAGAGTGACAACGTCGCTTTCGCGGAAGAGCGTGTCGAGGTCTGTAAACCACACTTCATCGCCGCCGCAACGCGTGACGTTGGCGTCAAACACCAGCACCTTCATTCCAAACGCGCGGCCAATGCGGCCCACCGTCTGTCCGATTCGCCCGAAGCCAACGATGCCGAGCGTGCGCCCGTGCAATTCCACAAGCGGGGCATCCCAGTAACAGAAGTCCTGCGACGACGTCCAGCGTCCCTCGCGCACTGTCTGCGCGTGATGGCCGACACGATTGGTCAGTTCCAGCAGCAGCGCGAACGCCGCCTGCGCAACGTTCGCCGTCCCGTATTCGGGCACGTTGCAGACGGGAATGCCCCGTTCGCGCGCGGCCGCGATGTCCACCACGTTGTAACCGGTGGCCAGCACGCCGATGTAGCGCAACTGCGGCAACGCGGCAATGACGGCGCGGTCGAGGAGGGTCTTGTTGGTCAGGACGATCCCGGCGTCCCGCGCCCGCTCCACCGTCAGCGCCGCGGGCGTGCGGTCGTGAGTCTCAAACTCTCCGAGCGACTTGAACTGCTCCCAGCTCAGGTCGCCCGGATTCAGAGTGTAGCCGTCCAGGACGACGATCTTCATGCTGCTCACCATTCGCCTCTCCGTTTGAATTTCATCGCTGCATTCCTGCCAAACTGCCGCCCGGCCTTGTCCATCGCGCCGAGGATTTCCCGCAGGCTTTTGCCGGCCGTGTCGCGCGCGGCGGGAATCACCGTGCTGCATTCATTGGCATCCATGAACCGTGCCGCGTCGAGCAGGTGTTTCGCCTCTCCAGACGGGATTGCAAGAAAACCGTGCTTGTCCGCGTGGATGAGCTGGCCCGGCTCGATGCGCCGGCCAAAGACCTCGACGGGACAATTCCACCGGATCGGATGCACGAATGCGTGACCGACGCAGAGCCGGCGCGCGAGCGCTTTGAAGCCGGCGTTGCACATCTCGTCGAGGTCCCGGATGGAGCCATCCGTGATCGTGCCCACGCAGCCGAGCGCGCGGTGGGTATTGCTGCAGACCTCGCCCCAGAACGCGCCGATAGTGCGCGGCTTGTCGAGATCCTGCACGACGACGATCTTCGGTCCCGGGACACTGGCGATATAGCGGCGATACTGGCTCCAGCCTTGCGGATTTGCCAGGCGATGCTTCACATTGCTGGGCTCGACGACCACTGTCACCGCATAGCCGACCATCGGTCCCATCTGCGGCATGAAGTCGCGGCATTCCTCGAGGTTGAAACCGTCCGCGCCGGCGTTGTGCCGCGTGATCTGCTCCCAGCCGTTGTAGATCGTCGGCGTGTTCCAACGTTTGAGTTGGAGCAGTTCGGCTTGTGACAGACGGGATGGGGGAATTGATTTCGTCTTTGCGGTTTTCATCGGGGATTACTTCGACGGCTTCGGCAGAACTGCCTCGATCTCGGCGGCGACCTTCTTCGCCAGGAACGCGGAGCCTTCGTCGGTGTAGTGCACGTCCTTCGGCTTTTGCATCTTGTCCAGTTGCGGCGTGATGTAGGCGTTGAGGTCGTTAATGCGAACACCGTTGGCCTCCATGATCTTCTTCGCGATGACGTTGTATTCGGCTTCGTCGCCAAATCTCCGCCCTGGTTGCAGTTCACCGTCCGGAATCGGTGTGATCGTGGCCCAGATGAGCTTCGCGCCGGTGGCTTTCATCTTCGCGACCAGCTCGCGAAGGTTCTTCTCATAGTCGGCCGGCTCCACCTGGCGTTTGCCGTCGGGCATGAACTTCAGGTCGTGGATGCCCCAGTTGAAGTGGATGACGTCCCATTTCCCGGCGCCAAGCCACTTGTCTATGTTAGCGATACCGTTCTTGGTGGGGCCTCCATTGGTGGGAATGCGATGGACGTTGGCCTTGCCCTCGAGGAGTTTCCTCACGGGCAGCGTGTAGCCCATGGAGATCGAGTCGCCGATGAGCAACACGCGCGGCAGGCCGGCCACATCCTGAACCGCCACGAGTGACGGATGAGGCTGGCGTTTCGCGGCTGGTGCCGCGGCGGATGCGTTAAGCGCAACGAGCAGTGCGAGAAGGCTGATGAGAATTTTCATTTCGGTTTTTCTTTTCATTGGACGGCGCGCCACATCATCTCGACGGCCCGCTGTCGTGTAAAGCCTCCTTGCGGCGGCGTCTGCGATGTCCGGAGCATGGCCGCGAACTCCGCTGCCGTGACCGGCGGGTCATCGTCGCGCCCGGCCTCCGCCACGGCGCGGGCCAGCGCGTTGGGATCGAGTTTGCCGCCACGGAGTTTTGCGAAACCATCCGCCCAGACTTTGGCGATTGTGAGTTTCAACGGCGCAGCCATGTTCGCGTCATAGCCGGCGAAGAAGCCTTTCGTGCCGAAGTATTGCACGGCGGGAATCCACGATTCCTTGCCGGCAACGTTGATGTCGTTGAAGAAACTCACCAACTGGCGGCGCTTGACCAGGGTCCGCACCAGCAAGTCGCTGTCGAGTTGAGCGGGCGTCGTTTTCTGCTGCTTCGCCAGCGCGGCGGCAAAACCAGCCGCCTCGCCCGTCTGCATCCAGACCGGCTCCAGCCGCACCGCACCCCACGCGATGTGCGTCGCGGACAGGCAGGCCGGCACGAGCAGGTTGTCCACGCCCCGCGGCAACAGCGAGCGATAGGGGATCTGGCCGGGCCGCGATTCCTCGGTGAGGATCAGCTTTCCGTCATAGTGGAAGTTGGGACGCGAATCGGTTGTGCACGAGTGAGAGTCCATGTACCAGTCGGTAATGGCGATGCTGTCGGGATGGATCGGCGTGCGGCCAAGACCGGGCGCGAGCGAGTTGTCGTGCTCGCTGTAAACGTGGCGGCCGACAATGCGACGCGCCTCGCGGACATACATCTCGTAGGGGAGGTGGTTGTTGTCGGCGAACTCATCCTTCGGCAGGCCCCACTCGCGGAACTTTTCGCGCTGCTTCGGCGAGACTGACTTGTCGTTCTGGAGGAAATACATCAACCCGAGCGCGAAGTTCAGGTGGCGCTGGATGATCTTCTCGCGCGCCGGCCAATCGGCCTCGGGATAATCGTGGTTCTCGCCGGGCAGGATGGGCGAGTTCATGTGCGACTTGTGGTTCGGCCCCGCGTTAGTGGCAATGCCCTTGCGTTCGTAATTGACGTATTCCTCGCGCTTGTAGCCGGGCGGCGGCGCGGTGAGAAGGATACGATTAGCCGGGTCTTTCGTGACACAAAAACGGTAGTTGTAAGCCTGCACTGCGCGATCGGCAGTGAACGGGCTGGTCGGATCGATGCTGCCCTGTTTCGAGCCGTAGGGCCGGATGTTCAACCGGCCTTTCAAGGCATCGACTGGCGCGGGGCCAGACGCGATATTGCAGAAGAGCTTGCCGGCGTGCGGTTCGTTGTATTCGTCGCGCGCCTCGCGGCCGCAGCGATACGGCGCTTTCGCCAGCGCGAACAAGTCACCCTCGTAGGTCGCGTCGGCGAACATCGCGCCGCGCACGCGGATTTCCTTCTGCCCGCCGTATTCGCGCAGCGTCACGCTTCGCAGCAACGCGCCGTCGCGTTCAACCGCGGTCGGATAGTGACCCAGCAGCAGCGTGATCTTCGTCTCGCCCGCCACGAGCCGGTTGAACTCGCGTTCCGCCACGCGTGGCTCGACCCAGCTGATCGGGTAATGCTCGTGCGTGTAGCGAATGACCTGATGGTCGTGCGAGTTCTCGCCGTAGGTGGCAACGTAGTGCCGCTCGATGTTCCGCAGCAACTCGGTGAACAAGGGCGCGCGATGCCCGCCATAGAGCGCGTCCCACTGCATCAGACCGTTGCTCATCATGCCACCGATATGGCGGTTGTGCTGCACCAGCAGGACGGAGCAGCCTTCACGTGCGGCGCGCACAGCGCACACCACCCCGGCGCTCGTGCCGCCGACTACGACGAGGTCGTAGGACTTGCCGTCCACGTCCTGCGGTTTCGAGTCCCTGGCGAGTTGCACCGGTTCCGCAGGCGGCGCCTTTGGTGGGAACGGCGTAGCTCCCTTGGGCGCAAGCGGCGAGACAGCGACCGCCGCGGCAGCCTTGGCGCGCGCGTCGTCGGCAGAGGTGCCGCCAACGACGGCGAGGTCATATACTTGATTGTCCGCGTTCTGCGGCTTGGCCGCCTTCTTTTGCATCTTGTCCGTCTCATCGAGCTTGAAGCGCACACTGACGACGGAATGCTTTTCCGGGCCGGGACGGTATTTGATGTAGGTGGTTGCGATGAACGTGCCATCGGGCAAAAGCTCCAAGCCCGGATACCCACAATCGCCGCCTTTGTAGCTGTGCAGCAGCTTGATCCGATACTGGCCGCCGCGGTCAGCGAGTATGTCCTCATAGCGGCCGACCCACGCGACGAAATGGTTCTTGGTCGGGCTTTGCTTGCCCGTGTCGCGGAAACAGACCACCAGCCGCCCATCGGCGGCGTATCGGGCCATGTGACGGTCGCCATGCAACCCGGCAGGCAGCGGTTTGGCCTTCGACCACGTGCGCCCCTCGTCGTCGCTGGTCATGTAGAGCGCGATCCGCTCCTTGTTCTCGCGCAACAGGCAGAGCAACTGTTTGCCGTCAGGCGAGCGCACCAGCGCTGGTTCGCAAGGTTTGAGTTCACCGAGATCGAGAACGATACGCCAGGAACTCCACGTCAAGCCGCCGTCTTCCGAGAGGCTCTGGGCGACGATGTTGGAAAGTTTGTCCTTCGTCTCACCGGGGCGGCGTATGTTGGTCATGCCAAGCAACTTCTTGCCGTCCTCGATGGGCACGATGGCGCAGAACGGCATCACGCATTCGAGGTTCACACTGGCCATCGGGGTCCACGTCTTGCCCTCATCCATCGAATAGGACTTCTGCATCGTGCCATTGTCCGGCTGGCGCGTGCCGCCCGGCCCCTGGCCCGCGAAAACAAACAGGCGTGTCCTGCCCTGCGGATCGGTGAGGCGGTGGAGCGTCGGGCAGTTCCTCGCCTTCGCCCAATTCTCCGGCACGGGCAGCAATTCGCTCCAGGTTCGGCCGCCGTCATCGCTGCGTTTCATCGGCCCGCATGGCCCGCCGTGATTGATCGTCCAGACGCAGAACATCGTCTTGCCGTCCGGCAACAACACGGTGGTCGGGTGGCCTTGATAAATCGTCTCGGTGCCTTGCGCGACGATGACGTGGCGGGAAGTCTCGCCAGAGATATCCACGGTGGGCAGGTTGGGTTGATCCGAACGGCTCTTGAGCCATTCGAGGTTGAAGCGGGCCAGACGCACATAGCGGTCGTCGCACATGCGAGTGACGATGTCGGCTTCGTAGAGACAAAGGATGGTGCCGTCGGCCAGCACGGCAATGTCGCTGTAGCCTGCCGGGCCTGGCTCCAGGATTTTCGAGACCGGCCAGGTCGCGCCGTCATCGAGGCTCATCTTGATCGTAAGCCGCTTGCGGTCGTGGGCCAGACTGCCTCCGGGGCGGATCAACTCGTTCTCTAGATTGTTGGGATTGGCGAACAGGATGCGCCCGGGCTGTCCGCCCTTCGGCCAGCCGTGTCGAATCAAGCTGGCCATGCAAACCGGTTCGAGTAGCGCCGGATCCCAGCGGTGGCCGGTCCAGCCAGAGACGCCGTCGGGGCTGACCGCCACCAATCGGCGGTTGACCTTCGACTCGCTGCGCATGTTGAACATCACGTGTCCGTCCGCCAACTCCACGGCAATGGTTTCGCTGGGGTTGACCACGGTCACGCCGTCAATCACGTCGCCGTGACGGCAAACAATGCCACCGCGTTTCCATGTCGCACCACGATCATCACTGTAAACCACGGCAACGATGGACGGCCGATGGCCGCGATGCTTGCCTTTCCCGAATTCCTTCCCACTGCCATCGGAGAGCCAGACCGGGATGATCATGCGGCCGCTGCGCAGTTGCGTACCATGACCGGGGCCGGTGGCGCAGACGCGCCAGGGGTAGTCGGATTTGAACGGCTCGAATGCGCTGGTAATCTCGACTGGTTTGCTCCAGGTCGCGCCGTCGTTGTCGCTGTGCATCGTGAAGACCCGGGCGTAATCATGGCAGAACACAGCAACCACCCGGCCGCTGTCCCGGTCGGGAATCATTACGAAGTTGTTCACCGGCCCATCACCATAGGTGGTGTGCTCCACCAGCTTGACGACGGGGCCGAAGCTCCTGCCGCCGTCCGTACTGCGGCGCATCAGCACGTCATTGAAATCGTAGTCGCCACCGCGTCCCGGCCGCGCCTCGGTGGTGACCAGCACGGTGTTGTTCTTCGTCACGGCGATGCCGGGGATGCGGCAGGTCCAATAGCCATTGGTTCGCGCTTCGAAGAGATTCTGCTTTTCAAGCAAGGGCGCAGCAGTCTCTGCGGCAGGCGAGTTGAGGAGAATGGAAAGGCCGATCGCCGCTGCGGTAATCGACGGGCCGAACAAGCGGTGCTGGTACGGTTTCATGCGTGACTGGATTGTCCTTGTTCCACGCCATGCCGGCAAGGCCGTTCAAGTGGTCATGCGGGCTTACCAGTTGGTAATGACGCCAGCCGCATGCCCTTGCAAGACTTCCTAGACCGTCTCGCCGGCCATGAACCCGGGCATCAGCCGGATCGGTTTGATGGGCGTGAAACCGGTCTGCGCAAGCTGGATGGCCGCATGTGACAGTCGTCGCGCAAAGTTCTCCGGCGCGCTCACGTAACGGGACAAGGCCGGCGTGAGAAACTCCAGGAACGCATCGTCGTCCCGCGAGATCACCGCCACGTCCTGCGGGATGCGCAGGCCGCGTTGCAGCAGATACGTCACCACTGTCAACACATGCGCCGTCCGCGCCACGAGAAATGCGCTGACCGGCCGCGGTGGACGCAACGCCGCGTTGAGGCGGGAAGCCACGCCCGCCACCGAGCCGTCGTGTTGCAACACCAGCGGCTCGCCGGGGTCCCGGGCGCTGGCTTTGAACCCTTCGCAAAAGCCCGCTTCCGTCTCCGTGTCACCGCCGAAGGCGCCCTTCGGCAACAGCAGCGCCGCTCGCCGGTGGCCCTTGCGCCAGAGCAAAGACGCAGCGTGGCGCGCCGCTGCGCGATGATCCACGTCCACCGACGGCAATTCGACGCCCGGCGCACAGGTGCCGGCCAGCAGGCAGGGACGCCTCTGATCAACGAACCACCGCTGTGTTTCACCCGCGGAGCGAAACAGCACCCACACGGCGGCCGGCGCCCGCGCCATGAGTGCTGCCAGCGCGCCAGCCGGCCGGGCTGAAGAGCATTGCCGGCTGACATGGAACTCCATCTCGAAACCCTCCCGTGACAGATGTGCGCGCAGCTCGTCCGTCCAGCAAAGCACGAACGGCGGGAGGCTCTTGAGCGGCACGGGCGAGAGCAGGCCGATCGTTCTCGACCACGAACCGCTCGCGGCGCGGCGCGGCGGCGCGAGGATGCGGCGGCGTTTGCCGTGGGCGACGTTGAGCCAACCTTCACGGCGAAGTTGCTCGAGCGCGCCACGCACCGTCGGCCGGCTGACTTGGAATCTCTCGCACAACTCCCGCTCGCCCGGCAAATGATCGCGCCACCGGCCTTCTTGCATCTCCTCACGCAAGAGTTGCGCGGTTTGGGCCACCAGGGAGACTTGCCGGGGAAGCGCGCGATGTGTTCGTGACAAAGGCATCAGTGTTTGAGGTTCGCGACTGCTTTGTGCGCTGTCTCGCGAAGAAACCGGGCGTAAGCCGGGTCGAGTCCCTTGGGAACGAAGCGGTTGTCGACCACACTCTCGCCAAACAACACTTCGTAGAAGACGCACGCGCCGAGGTACTGGCCGGCGACGTTGGCATGATGACCGTCCATGCCAAACTTCAGTTTCCCGTCCTTGCCTTTTTTCCACAGCCAGCCGACGTGCAGCGAATGCGTCTGGTCGGGGAGAGCCGGACTTCGGACGTTCTTGAAGTCGAATGAGGTATCGGGCCGGTAGCACCATTTCTCGTCGGTGTCGGCCATCTCAAATGCGTCGCCGACCGGGATGACGCGCGCGCCCAACTCCGCTGCGATCGTCCGGTAGGCGTTGGTGAGCATGCGATACATGTCCTGGCGCGTGGCCGGCTCGCCGGCCTTTCCAGAGGGTTGTGTGAAACGCGGGTCGTCGCAACGATAGGCCCACGTCTGGTGCACCAACAACTTTGCCTGCGGAGCGTGTTTCGCAATGAACGCGCGCAGTTGCTCCGCGTAAGGCCGGTAGGTGACGATGTCGTGGCTCTTGATGCTGGCCTGCTGGATGGTCACGAAATCCCAGCGGGTTGCCGTCAGTTCCTGCTTTAGACTGCGGCTATTGGTGTAGAGACCTCCCTTGTCATGGATGTCCAACTCATTCCGCTGAAATTTCTCTGCGTGCAATTGCAGCGACGCGCCACCGACCACGATGGGCCGGTGAATCAGCTTGTGTCCGCCCGCCTTCACCAAATCCGGCAGGTACCACGTCGCATTGCGGGAGAAACTGTTGCCCACGGTGAGCAAGCGAACGGCCTGCTGGCCGTCCGCGTCCGCCGCAGCAACGGCGGCGATCCAGGCCAGATTGGTCAGAACAACTATCGTGAAGCGGACAAGGGTTGTTGAAATACGTTTCTTCATTGGGTTCGTGATTTTCCTTCCTGATGTGATACGGCTTCGCTCGACAAGCTGAAGAGACGCGCGTGGGTCATCTCCAAAACCACGCGCACCGGGCGATCCGTGGGCGCGCGCGCGCCGGACCGCCAGCGCACCGTCCAGCGCGTGGCGTTTTCGCGCAACGTCTCGCTGTCGTTCAGGGCGCAACCGGCAATGGGCCGGCCATCCGTCTCAAGCAATGCCACGCGCAGTTGGCCGTCATGGGCGTCGGCATTGACGACCAGCGATGGCGCGTCCAACCGCAATGGTTTCGTTTCCACCCGCCCACGCTCCGTGGCGTCGAGCGAGACGAACCCGTGTCGCCGCCATGCTGCACGGCCGATAGTGAGGCGCTTCGGCGGCATCGGCCCGCCGTGGGTTGTCGTCATCGCCGTGTAATACACCCACGTCTCGTCGCCGACATGGGCGGCGGTGCTGGAAACGCCGAGGATGGAGCCGCCATCGAAAGTGCCCGGCGCGCCCCGCGGAATGACGTTCACGCGAGGCTGTGTGCGCCGCCACGTACGTCCGTCGGCGCTGGTGGCCAGTTGCACTTCAATCGGGCCATCGTCGGGACTCTGGCCCGGTGTTATCTCCGACTTTGGCCGGTTCGGGGCTGTAACGCGAAAGAGGGTGGGCAGACCGATGAAACCCGCCGCGTGCGGGAAAACCGACATGTTGTAGACCTCCGTGCGCTGGCGCGGCTGTTGAACCCACGTGTCGTCCTCCTCGTCCGGCGCAAAAACCAGTTCCGGCTCCGTCCACTCCTGGAAATCGCGGCTGCGCGAGAGCCACACAACGCGGCGGCCGAAACCGCGGACCTTCGCGGGGCGTTTATGATACGCGAGATACTCACCAGTCGTCGGGTCCTGCGCCAGCGTGATCGTGTCGGAGTGTTTCAGCACGGGGTTTTTCGGGTAGAGCGTCCAATGCAGGCCATCGGCGGAGAATGCAGCGTGGTAGCCGGACGATTTTGAGCCGAGCATCTTGTAGCGTTTCGCGGGATCGGTCTCGCGCGTGTCCAGCAGCACGCTGGGACTGTGTATGTTGAAGACGATGTTGTTCTCAGTCGAGCCGGCGAGCGCGCGGATGCCCAGGGACGGCTTGCTCCATCGCACGCCATCTTGCGAGACGGCGTAGAGCACGCAATCACCGCTGTAGGCTTGCGGGCGGCTCATATACCACATGCGCACTTGGCGGGCTGCTTCGTCGAAATAAACCGACCCGTAGATATAAACGCGGCTGCCTTCCCACGGCCGGTCCGCCTCGATCACCGGCGCGTTGAGCGTGCGCGCCGGATGTACGGTGCGGACAACACCGTTGGTCGCCGCGATCCCGCTGTCGTCCGCAAACAGCAGCGGCAGTTCGCGCAACATGATGCCACGCGGTTCCGAGGCATGCATCTGCGCCACGATGCAAAACGAGAGCAGGGCGCCGAAAACAAAACGGTTCATATTCATCACTCAAAACGAAAACTGTAGAGCTTGGCGCGCGACCCCGTGAATGCCAGCCGCACGTCGCGGCCCTTGAGCGTGGCAAGCTCAGCGCCGCCCGTCCAACTTACCCCTGCGTGTGTAGAGTTGACCTGGAGGACGTTGCAGTCGTCCGCGCTGAACCCGCCAATGGGTTTCCCTTCGGCGTCCTGCAGGCCAACCCGCAACTGGCCCAATGCGCCGGTGTCCACGTTGAGAAGCAGGCGCGCACCGTCCACCTTCACGGGCGCGGTCACACATCGGCCACCCGCCGCGTCGAAGTCCAGCGAGACAAAGCCATCCACGCGCTGGACGTAGCGGTAAACGAACCCGTCGGTCCTGCGCTTGCGCGCCTCCACGTCGCCATGCTTGGAATGGAAAGCGGGGCCGTATTGCCATATCTCGTCGCCGCGCACGGCCAGGCCCGTGCCCATGAACGTCATGTTGGCACTCTCGGAACCTTCCAGACCCAATGGCGCGTAGGGCTTGCGGTCGTAACGATGCCACGTGATGCCATCGCGGCTGCCGGTGAACTGCACCTCCAGCCGTCCATCGCCCATGCGTTTTTCGCGTTGGAACATCGAGGGGAAACCGACGTACCAGCGCGGATCGAGAGGGTAGGGCTGGGCCGAGAGGTTATAGACGTCACTGTTCGGCGAATCGCTCTCGTCCGCGGCGAAGACCGTCGGGAACTCGTTGCCGATCACGGGCACCTTCTCCTTGCCCCAAAGATAAAGGCTCTTGCGCGACGGGCCGATATCCAGCGGTGTGGTCAGGTTCGGGATCTCCGCGCGCACCACCTTGCGATAGAGCCTCTTGTCCGCGCCGCGCACCCAACCGCGCAGGTAGAGCACATATTTGCCAAGCCGCCCGTCCCAGAACGTCACATT
>CAZGGF010000075.1:0-1851 GCA_964524715.1 uncultured Verrucomicrobiota bacterium
GAAACTCGGCATCACCCTCATCGCCGACGGTGGCGTGACCAAGTCCGGCGATATCGTCAAGGCGCTGACGCTGGCCAACGTCGTCATGTGCGGCGGGTTGCTGGCCGGTTGCAGCGAAGCGCCCGGCGACGTCATCGAGATCGGTGGCAAGCTTTACAAACAATACCGCGGCATGGGCAGCCTCGCCGCGATGAAGGCCGGCTCCGCCGCCCGCTACGGCCACGACAAGGACTCGGTCCGCAAGATCGCCGCAGAAGGCATTGAGGCGCTCAAGGAATCCTCCGGCTCCGTGGATCGCGTGCTCGCGACGCTCATTGGTGGCATTCAGTCCGGCCTCGGCTACCTCGGCGCCGCGAACCTCGCCCAGCTCCGCGAAAAGGCGCGCTACATCCGCGTGAGTCCCGCCGGCATGAAAGAGGCCGCCCCGCACGATGTGGTGGAACTCAAGACCGGCGTCTGAAACCGCCCCGCGTCACTTCGCGCCGCGCGCTTCTCAACGACGCGTCTGCCTGGCGCGATCTGTGCTTGGCGACGCGCCATAGAGACGGCGGTAGAGACGGTTGAAGTGCGAAAGATGGTTGAAGCCGGCGGCGTAGGCGATGGCGCTGATGGATTCGCCGCTGCCCAGCAGCAGCCGCCGCGCGTGGTCGAGCCGCACCCGGTTGAGAAACTCCGTGAGCGTGCAGCCTGTGTAACGCGGAAACTGTCGCTCGAAAGTCGCCTTGCTCATCGCGGCCAGTTGCAGCGCGTCGCACAACGACAGTGGCTCGGCGTATTTCTCCAGCACGCGGCGGATGACGCGCTCGATGCCGGCTTGATGGCGTTCTCCTTCGCGCACGCTGAACGGCATCCGCGAGAGCACACGAGACTGCGACGACGGCAGCGCGGCCAGTTCCGCCAGGACCTGCAACAGCATTCCCAAACGGCCAGCAGCGGACAGATGAGGCATGGCCAGCAGCTTCGGCCCGATGCGCTTGCAGACCGCCGGCCCGAACACCAGCCCGCGCCGCGCGCGTTCCCACAACGGCACCAGCAGCGCAAACTCCGGCAGCGCGCGCAGCGGATGGTCCAGCGGCCAGTGGAACTGCATTGAAATGCCCGTCGAGCGGTGCAGGCCCTGGACGCAATGCGGCAGGTGAGGTCCAAGCAGTTCCATCTCCGGCCCGATGAATCGCTCGATGTGGTCGCCCACGAGCCGCAAGCCGTTGCCGCGCTTGATGAACGTCAGCTCCATCTCGCGATGGAGATGCCAGTGGTCGCCCGCGCCCGCGAAGGGCATCACGTGTCCGTCAGCGGTGAATTGCTCCACCTCGCGGAGGTTGTCGCGCCAGCGATGCAGCCGGAACGACAGCCCCGCCAGCGGCGTAATGGTTTCAACGTGGATGGCCATGACGGCGCTTCGAAATCAGGGTGCCGGGTCACGCGCTGCGGAGCAACTCTCTGCACGCGGCGACGACGTCGGTTTGCAGCTGGCGCTGCCACTCGTCCCAATGGGCCGCGTGGCGGTAGAGGGCCAGCGCTGCCAGTTTCTTGGTGACGATGGCATCGCGATACGCTTTCAGCTCCGGTGTGTTCAGTGTCCGGCGAATCTTCGCCATGCCAAGATGATCCACGAGCACGGCCGGGATGTAAGCTCGCAGGGCGCCGTTGACGATCTCGTCGCACGCCAGCAACCGGCCGAGTTTCTCGTGCAGCTTCGCCTGCAACGCAAACAGCTCCTCGCTGGTGCGGGCTGAAAGCTTCTGGAGCGGCGTCTTCTCCTTGACATGGAGCGCCAGCAGCATCCGCGTTTCGGCGACCGAGTTGGCGCCGATGAGGTCGAACACCTCGCGGATCAACCGCGTCCGGGTC
>CAZGGF010000076.1:0-104167 GCA_964524715.1 uncultured Verrucomicrobiota bacterium
CAAGACTATGCCGGGTGATGAAAGGTGTGCTTAATCTGAACCTAGCGCACTGAGCAACGTCCAGATTCTTCAAACCCTTTCACCCGGCATAGTTCGCCACCCGGCGTAGTGCAGACTATTCTGCTAGCAGAATAGTCTGCACTCGTTGAAGAATTCGCACGAGTGACAGTGGAGGCCCGGCGACGGAACGCAGTCTTCACGCTCCAAGCCGGTGATGTAACTGTCGATGACTTTGAACAGGCGAGACCGCTGCTTCTCGCTCATCGGTTCAAACGGCATGACCACGAGTTTCGGCGTCTTGAGCTTTACGAGGGTGTGCAGTTCAACGGCCGATTCCTTTTGCCCGGTGGCTTCCCGATACATGACCGAGTAGCAACTGGTCTGCGTCTCGTTGAGGTGCTCCGCTTTCTCTGCCGATGGCGTCTGGCCGCTCGTCTTGAAGTCAACGATGCGACCACCAGCACGCACGAGGTCAATCACGCCAACGATCTTCGGCAGACCGTGGATGGAGAGGTCAGCCTCAACGCACACCTCGACAGCTTCAGGCTTCTCATCCAGAGCGATGGGGGTGTCGCGGAAGTAGGTTTCCAGCAAACCCCACGCCCCCGCCTTCTGCTCAGGCTCCTCGTTGTCCCACTTGATGCTCTGCTCCTGCTGGCCTTCGATCCAGTGGGTGTGGAACGATTCCTTGAGCTTGGGCAGGTCCACCGCCTGTTTCCGCCAACGTGACAGGTTCCACGTTTGCAGCACGGAATGAACAACGCTGCCGACGTAGAGGGCGGGTGTTGCGGGCTTGGCCAGTCTCAGGACGTAGCGGAACCAGAACTTGAGCCGGCACTGCTGCCACAGCCTGATTCTTGTCGCCGAGACGGTCTCGGAGAGTTCAGCCAGCACATCCTTGATGGATGGCTGCCTTGTTGGCGGAGCGATGGCTGGAGCGATCACTTGGACGCTCCTTGGTAACGGCGGGAAGGATACCGGCGTTGACTGCGACCGTTCTCCTTGGTGCCGTGCTTCTCCAGCAGTTCCTCGATCAGGCCCGATGCTTCCAGCCGGTTGAGTTCCTTAACGCCCTTGCCGAACCGTTCCTGTGCGAGGTCGTCCACCTCTTGCTTGTCGAGGTTGTTCTCCTCGACGATTTTCAGGACGAGAGCTTTCTGCTTCTCGGAACACGCCCAAGGACCATTGCCGTTACCGTTGTCCTTGTGGTCGTGATGACCGTTGCCTCCGTTGCCGTTCGTGGGCAGGAAGCCGGTGCTCTGGATTTCCTTGTCCACCGAATCCTGCATGAGGCGGTAGAGGCGATTGCTCTCGGCAGGGACCTGCTTGATGTCGGCCACTTCGCAGCGAACAGTGACCGAGTATTGGTGGCTGGAGTAGCCGGGCAGCCCCAGCTTCTTCGAGTAGTTGGCTTCAAACACGATAGCCATGATGCGATTCCTTTCGTTTGGGTTGTTGGTTGTTGTTTGCGGAAAATGCCTGGCGTGTCCCGCGAGGTGGGCTGTGGTTTGAGGAGTGCGGAACAAGAACGCCAGGGTTAAGACTTATTCTTGAAATAGACGATGACCGCGATCACGCCGGCGGCGATCAGGAACGGATACGTGGCCTTGACCAATTCCCAGGCCAGCATCGCTATGAAGAGAATGCCGATGCCCAAGCCGATGATCTCGCCAGGCTCCATGTTCCTCTTCGTGGGTTGCTGGTTGCCACGGTGAACGTGAATCCATTCGTCGGGCTTGGCTCGGATGTGACGACGTTTTCTGAACATGAGGTTTCCTTTCAGATGAGGTTGTGGGGAAAACAACAAAGCCCGACGCCTCACAAACGAGGGCCGGGCTGTTGGAACTTCAGGTGGGATTCGGGGACTACTGTTGAGGATACGGACTGGCGGGCTGCTCTTGAACGGATACGGCTGGCTCTGGCTGCTTCATGCCCAATCCGGCTGACATGATTTCATCAGCCAAGACCGTCATTGGGACATTCTTCTCCTTGGCGGCGTGATACAGTTTCGAGACAAGCGGGCGGGACAACTTCGGCGAGTAGTGACCTCGGCACATGTGGACCTCCTGTTGTGGTTGGGTGAAAGCAACACGACCCGGCCTTATGGGGAGGGGCCGGGGTGAAGACGGCTAACCTGCTTCCGGTTATTATACCTGCGAATTGGCGTTGGAATCAGGGGCGGGGGCAGAACTCGCTTGTCAGGTGTCTGATCTGAAAGTGACGCCAATTGGCGCCACTTTTGGAGCCGCCTGTTTTGGGTTGCGCTTCAGGCGGGTTAGTGGCGGGAACTTTTCTACGGCATACGCTCAACCAATGGTTTGTAGCCATTGGATTCAATCCGATAACGGTCTCCTGATGCAAACTTGAAGTTTTTTCCGAAGGAAAACCCGCCAAACTCTTGTGTTTCTCCCGGAGGAATTATTTTCTCATAATACACACTATAATCTTCTCCGGCCTTGGCGCAGTTTATGGTCAGCCGCATAGCCTTGTCTGACGTGTTTTTGATTGTAAGCACCAACCCCTCGCCTACGGTTGATGCTCGATAACTCGTTTCAATAGGCAAGGGAGGCAATTTGCTATCCGACGTGCTTTCAAAGCAGCCACACATTAAACACAGCAGTGCAAACGATGTGATTATTGAGGCGGTCGTTTTCATGCTCGGTGTCCTTTTGTGGTGGGTGGGGATATTGGATGAACTCGTGTCGTTGCTGCTCGCCTTTCGTATCCCTAATACGGAATGCAGTCAATACGCTTTATTCCACAAATGGAATAGCAATAGAGGCACGCTCGCGCCATGCGAGCACACTTGGAGCGGCAACTGGCAGTGTTCCTGCGAAGACATCGCGGGGGCATGACGTTTGCCGAGTTCTCCAGGAAGATTGGACTTCCGCCTTCCACACTTCACCGTCTTGAGAATGCCACCCAGAGCATCACGCTCCGTAACCTCCAGCAAATCATGAGCCGGCTCAAGTGCCGCCTGAGCGACGTGTTCGAGAGCGAGTTTCGCCGTTGATGGTTGTTCCTTAAATGGAACAGCATTGGCTTCCATTCCCTAGGGCGAGCAGCTACACTCCGCAGCCATGAAAGGCGTTCTTCGTCATGGTGGGATTCTCCGTCATTTACGAAAAGTAGAATCACATGAGCACCCCGAATGAGCCGCCTCCATTGCCGTCTGATGCACCGAAGAAGAAGCGCGGGTGTTTGTTCTACGGCTGCTTGGGGACCAGCCTTTTCGCTGGTTTGCTGGTGCTCGGCTTTGTGTTGCTAATGCTGATGGCTATATTGAGCGACAGCCATCCGCCAGAGTGCTACCGGTAGGATCAAATGCAGCCGGCCTGAACCTCCCGGACGCCAGCATGTGACAGGGCAGTTGTGTAAAATCGTCCTTCGCCCTCAGTCAGTAGGGCCTGTATTTCAAGGTGTTAGGGCGACCCACCTGAAAGTGACGCCAATTGGCGTCGTTTTGGAACCGGCCTGCCAGCCTACCCGGTCACAGGCATAGACGCGGTTAAACCTTGTGCTGTTTGAGCCACTCCTTCGCTCGCCTTTTTCCATCCACGATCTGCTTCGGCGTCATTATCTCGTCCAACTTTTCGAGCACGCTTTTGGCCTGCTCAATATCCTGTGCTGCCGCCAAGCTCGCCCACTTGTAGGCTTCCGCGTAATCCTGCTCAACGCCTTGGCCATCGGCGTAACAGGCGGCCAGATTATTTTGAGCACCGGCGTAATTCTGTTCAGCAGCCTTGAGATACAACTCCACTGCCTTGGCGTCGTCTTTCACAACGGCTTCTCCATTGGCGTAGCAGTTGCCCAGCGCGTATTGAGCTGGAGCGTATTGTTGCTCGGCCGCCTTGACCCACCAATTACGCGCTTCCACCCATTTCTTCGCCACGCCTAGCCCGTTGTAGCAGCAGAATCCGAGACAGTATTGAGCCTTCGCATGTCCTTGAATAGCTGCCTTGCGAAACCAGTCCGCAGCCTCGTCCTCATTCTTCTCCAGACCAAATTTGCCGTTGAAGAATGCGGCACCTAATTCACACTGAGCTATGGCATCGCCTTTTTCAGCCTTCGCCTGTAGATCGGCCAACTGTTTTGCTTCTTGGGGACTGGATGGCTTCTTCGGCTGTTCGCTCTTGCTGTCTCCTTGCTCCTCCGGGATGAGAAAATACTTCTGGAGCTTGAGAGGATCGCTCATCATGGTGGCCTTGACCCACACATTGACGCTCTCCGGCGTGGCTTTTTGTCCGGTCAGCTCCTGAAACTCGACAGCAAACGCGGCGTTGTATTCCACATCGGGAATCTCGTCCGCTGTTGAGTCTCCTTCGATCTGCCGTAGTCTGGGTGCTGGATTGGACTCGAATGGCACAGAGTCTTCGGTTTTCTTCGTCGGGGTGGCTTTCTTGTTTTTCTTCATGTGAGTGTGATCGTTGCTTCAGTTTTCCATGAACGGTTACAGGTTGCGGTGGAGGTGGCGACTCAAGGCAATCGACTGCGGCGTATCCTCAAGCAACAAGTTCCACAACGATGCCGCACACTTCTCCAGTCGGTGGCGATACTCCAGCAGGCCATCCACCCGCCAATGATGAGCCAGCCGAGCTGAGACGCTGACCACTCAAAACAACTGCCGATTAAACCCACCAAGACCAAGCCGCAGCACAGATTCGTCATCGTCGTGTTCCTTCAACCGCCTGACAATCGCAGTTTCCCACTTCGACCAGTTCAGTCAAGCCGGTTTCAGGTTCAATTCGTCAAGAGGGGCTTACTGCGTCGTTGTTGACTATGAATTTCGATTGCCTGTAAACACAGCGAGTGAAATTACCCATCGGTGAAGGTGACGGAGACATCTAATGAAACGAATCGCATTGCTCATCCTTACCGCCCTGCTGCTCGCGACGCTGGCATCACTTTGTGCAGACCCATCTCTGCCCAATGTGTCAGGGCCGTTCGGTCAGACAGGCAAATGGGTCCTGAAGCCGGCTTTTTCTGATGAGTTCAACTTGGCCAACATCGATCCGCGCAAATGGAACAACAAGCCCGCAAGCTGGGGACCATGGACGTGGGACGAAAACAATGCCTATATCGAGAACGGCAAGCTGATCCTGCGCATGACTTACGAACCGCACACGCGGAAAGGCGCGCAGCGGCTCTTCTACAAATCAGGAATCATCCGTTCCCACCGCCAGATGACCTACGGCTACTACGAAGCGCGCATCAAAGGCTGCCGCTTGTTTCCCGGTGCATGCCCGGCCTTCTGGGCCTACAGCAACGGCAAGCAATCCACCGGTGAAGTCCGTTACTGCGAGATCGATTTTGTCGAGTTGCAGATGAATGAGTTGAATCGCCAAACCAAAGTGCGCGATCCGGTTAACCACATCGACATGAACCTCCATCTGCGATTGGCGGACAAGGATGGCAAGGTCCGATGGGTGAGGCCCATGATGGACCCGGAACTGTGCGCCAACTCCTGGATGGCCCCCTGGGATCCACGCGATGACTTCCACGTTTATGGCGCTGACGTCACTCCGGAAATGATTGTCTGGTATATCGATGGCAAAGAAGTAGCGCGGAAACCCAACAAATACTGGCATCTGCCCATGAACCTCGCCCTCTCCCTCGGCCTGCGGCATCCGCATATTGGTTGGGTGGGGCAGGACATGAAGCCCGTCCCTCAAGCCGCCACGGGCGAGGGATTCCCAACCTCTGTGGAGGTGGATTACATCCGCGTCTGGGAACGAAGATGATGTTACACGCAGAACCATTTTTGACGTCGGCGGGTCACTCCTGAAACTTGAAAATGAACCAGCGTCCGCGCAACAAAGGGACACGAACATGAACAAAGCGTCATCCCTCGCCCTCGCCGCCCTGCTGCTGTCGCCGGTGGCCGCGCTGCACGCCGCCGAAACCCCTGCGCCGGGCAATTCACCCACCTCGACCAAGCAGGCATATCCCGCCTCGGACCCTTCCAACGCCGGCGGCTGGATTCTGAACCAGGAGATGAGCGACGAGTTTCAAGGGCGCGAACTGGACACTTCCAAATGGCTAGTTCAAGGGACCGATGGTGAATACCGGTCCAAATTCATCGGCCGGGCGCCGTCGCAGTTCTCAACGAAGAACGTTCGCCTTGAGGATGGCAAATTGAAACTGCAGACCCGGTGGGAACCTGATTTCCCTTTCTCCGACAAGCCGGACGCGGAGGGCAGGAAACACGAGCACATCACCACCGCGGCGGTCATCAGCAAGAAGCAGTTCCTCTACGGCTACATGGAGATCAAGTGCAAAGCCGCGGACGCGTCCATCACGAGTTCCTTCTGGGCGACCGGTCATCAGTCGGAGCTGGATGTGTTTGAATTCATCGGCGCTCCCGCCCAGGCACAGAAGAAGCACTTGGAGAAGGAATACATGTTCACCATGATTGACTGGTCAAAGCGTCAGTTGTCCAGAGTCTGGAGAGGCAAGCATCAACTCAACTGGCGGGTCGCCGACGGCTTCCATGTCTATGGATGCGAGTGGAGCGAAAAGCATCTGAAGTTCTATGCGGACGGCGAGTTGGTTGGAAGCGCGACGAAAGCAGAGCTCGGCGACCGCTGGGTCTTGCAGAACCCGCTGTGGATATGGGTGGACTCCGAGACCTTTCCCTGGGACGGGCTGCCGCAAAAGAAGGATCTGCCAGCCGATTTTGAAATCGAATACATCAGGGTTTGGCAAACAGAACACCGTTGAGACACAACCGGAGACTTCAAATGAACACACGGCCACTCATCCTCGTCGGCCTGCTCGCATTCCAAGCGGCCAACGCCCAGCAGCAGGGCATCATCAACAACGCCGAAAGCCCGAGTGTGAAGCTCAAGAGCATCAACATCGGCGACTGCCGGTGGACAGAGGGCTTCTGGGCGGACAAGTTCAAGCTGTGCGAAGAAGTGATGGTGCCGCACATGGGGACCATTCTCAAAGGGGACATCGGGCATGGCTTCAACAACTTCAAGGTCGCGGCCGGTCTCCAGCAGGGCAAACATCAGGGCTTCGCCTGGCATGATGGCGATTTCTACAAGTGGATGGAAGCCGCCGCGTATGTTTACGCGATCAACCACGATGAGCGGATTCTCAAGGAGCTGGACGAGATCATCGGCGTCATCGCCAAGGCTCAGAAGGAAGACGGCTATCTCTCGACTTACAATCAGATCAACGGCATCGCACCCTATACGCACCGGAATCATCACGAGATGTATAACAGCGGTCATTTGATGACCAGCGCCTGCATCCACTACCGGGTCACCGGGAAGACGAACCTTTTGGAGATCGCGAAAGAGAACGCTGACTATCTCTACCGGAAATATCAGCCGCGCCCGGCGGAGTTGTCCCGTTTCGGATTCAACCAAACGCAGATCATGGGCTTGGTGGAACTCTTCCGCACGACGAAGGACAAGCGTTACCTGGAGCTGGCCGGGATCTTCATAGACATGCGAGGGAACTCGCCCAAGTTCAAAAACCACGCCACGCGCTACAATGATCCCACCGTAAACGCGACAATGGTCGGCGACATGGTGCAGGAGCGGACCCCGTTGCGGAAGGAGACCGAGGCGGTGGGGCATGCGGTGCTGGCGTTGTATTTCTACGCCGGGGCGGCGGATGTATATGCCGAGACGGGGGACAAGACCTTGATCAGCGCGCTGGACCGGATTTGGGACAACGTGGTTCAGAAGAAGATGTATGTCACCGGCGCCTGCGGGCAGACCCATCACGGCGCATCTAGTCAGGCGGACAACACTTCGGATTTCGTTCACGAGGCGTTCATTGATGATTACATGATGCCCAACCTGACGGCTTACAACGAAACCTGCGCGAACATCTGCAATGCGATGTTCAGCCACCGGATGCTGGGGATTCATGGGGAGTCAAAGTATGCGGACATCATGGAACTGGTCATGTTCAACAGCGCGCTTTCGGGCATCAGCACGGATGGAAAGCTCTATATATACTCGAATCCGTTGCGCGTGCTCCATGGCGCCCGTGATTATTCAAAGCTGGTGACGGAAACACCCGAGCGTCAGCCGTATCTGGAATGTTTCTGCTGCCCGCCGAACCTCGTCCGGACCATCGCCCAATTGTCCGGCTGGGCCTACAGCCTCTCCGGCAACGGGTTGGCGGTGAACCTTTACGGCGGGAACAAGCTTAAAACCCGTCTGCTGGATGGCTCGGAAATCCAGTTGAAGCAGGAATCGCAGTATCCGTGGGACGGTTGTGTGAAAATCACCATCGAATCCTGCAAAGCTGCGCCGTTTGAAATGCTGCTGCGCATCCCCGACTGGGCGGAAGGCAGCACGCTCAAGGTCAACGGTCAGGATGCCGGCGTCGCGGTCGCGCCGGGAAGCTACGCCAAAGTCGAACGTCCGTGGAAAGCCGGCGACGTCGTGACGCTGGACATGCCCATGGAGGCCAAATTGTTGACCGGCCATCCTCGTATCGAGGAAGTCCGCAACCAAGCGGCGATTAAACGTGGCCCGGTCGTCTATTGCATCGAATCGTCGGACCTGCCGGCGAGCACCGACATTCTGGATGTTTACCTGCCCTCTGACATCAAGCTGACAGCGATACATCAGCCTGGGTTTCTGGGCGGTGTCACGACGCTGAGCGGAACGGTCCTCCTACGCCACGATCCAAAACACGCGATGTATCAAGCGCTGGGAAAACCGGACTGGAAGAAAGTGAAAACCCAATTCGTGCCCTACTTTGCGTGGAGTAATCGCGGGCAAAGCGATATGACAGTTTGGCTCCCGATTGTCTGGGAGTCAAAGTAATGAAAAATCTAACTCTCATTGCCTGCCTGTTTGCCTTTGCCTGCAGCGGCCACGCCGCGAACAAACCCAATATTCTTTTCATTGCCGTTGATGATCTCCGGCCAGAGTTGGGGTGCTACGGCTCCAAGATCGTCAAGAGTCCGAACCTGGACCGATTGGCGGCACGGGGTGTGGTCTTCACCCGCGCCTACTGCCAGCAACCGCTCTGCGGCCCCACCCGCGCCAGTCTGCTCACCGGCTTGCGACCGGCCTCGACCGGTGTGTTGCACAACGACACGCATTTCCGCGAGAAGAACCCGGACGTGGTCGCGCTGCCGCAGCATTTCAAGAACAACGGTTATGTGACCATGACCATCGGAAAAATTTTCCACGTTGGAAAGGAGGACCCGATCTCATGGACGGAAACGCTACAGCCAAGGACGCTGGAAGCGGGCACATGGCCAGGCGGGAGAGATCGGAAAAGGCCCGGCAAAGCCAATGCGACGGGAAAAAAGCGCGGCGAAAGTTGGACCCCCGGCCCGGCGCTCGTCTGCGAGGATGTGCCGGATCAGGCCTATGCCGACGGGGTGACGGCAGATACGGCCATCGCCACCATCCGCCGGTCGAAGGACAAACCATTTTTTCTCGCGGCGGGCTTCTTGAAACCGCATCTGTCGTTCGTCGCGCCGAAAAAGTATTGGGACCTGTATGATCCGGCCCAATTGCCACTGGCGCGCAATCCGTTTCCGCCGAAAGATTGCCCGCCCATCGCGCTGACGCCTTCGATCGAATTGCGTGCCCGCACGGATATTCCCAAGGACGGTCCCATCCCCGACGACCTAGCGCGGCGGCTCCTGCATGGATACTTGGCGTGCGTGAGTTACGTGGATGCGCAAGTGGGCCGGTTGCTGGACGAGTTGGAGAAGAACGGCCTGGCCGAGAATACCATCTTGGTGATTTGGGGCGATCATGGCTGGCAACTGGGCGAGCACAGCCTGTGGGGCAAGGCCGCCAACTTCGAGACGAGCGCGCGCGCGCCGCTCATTGTGTCCGCGCCCGGTCGCAAGGGCAACGGCCGGCAAGCGGCGGGCCTCGTCGAGTTTGTGGATGTTTATCCCACCTTGTGTGAATTGGCCGGGCTGCCGCTGCCGTCGCATCTGGAAGGCGTGAGCGCCGTGCCCTTGTTGAACGATCCCGCGCGGACTTGGAAGACGGCCGCCTTTACCCAGTCACCCTGTCCCGCCCTGCGCGAGTGGGCCGGCCTGCCGCTGGACAAAAACATGAGCGAAACCTTCCGTCCGCTCATGGGCAAAATCGAAAAGCAGATTCGGGCCATGGACCCCGACGACTTCAGCCTGGAGAAATACAACCTGCACGTCACCGGCTACTCCATGCGGACGGACCGGTATCGCTTCGTTTACTGGTGCGACGACCGCCAGCCGGACAAACCGGTCGCCGTGGAACTCTACGATCATCAAGACGATCCGGACGAGAATGTGAACATCGCCGCGGACAAGGCGAACGTGGATTTGCTCAAGCAACTGACACAGCAATGGCGGGATGGCTGGCGCAAAGCCCCGCCGCCCGGGAAGAGCAAAGCAGAAGAACCATGAAACAGAAAGCACATTCCCTATGAAACACGCCATCAAATACACGCTTCTCACTTCACTCTCGCTCTGCGTCTCTGAACCTCTCCGCCAGGTCTCCGCAGCGGAAAAGCCCAACATTCTCGTCATCGTCTCCGACGACCAGGGCTATGCCGATGCCGGCTTTCAGGGCTGCAAGGACATCCCCACGCCGCATCTGGACCGGCTGGCCCGTGAGGGCGTGCGCTGCACCAGCGGCTATGTGTCGCATCCGTTTTGCAGTCCGACGCGGGCCGGGCTGATGACCGGACGCTACCAGCATCGGTTCGGCCATCAGCTCAATCCTTTCTACAATCCAGCGGACCACAAGGAAGGCCTGCCGATGACCGAGAAACTATTGCCGGAGCATCTCGGAAAGGCTGGCTATAAAACCGGCTGGATCGGCAAATGGCACCTCGGAGCCGCACCGGAGTTCCGGCCGGAGAATCGTGGGTTCGCGGAGACTCTCGGTTTCATCGGCGGCGGTCACAAATACATCAACTGGGAGGTGAACGTGAAAAACGAATACACCGTGCCCATCGAGCGCAACGGCAAACCCGTGGACGTGACCGAGCATCTCACGACCGTCTTCGGCAGGGAAGCCGCCGCCTTTGTCGCCCGCCACAAGAGTGAGCCTTGGTTCCTCTACCTGGCCTTCAACGCGCCGCACCAACCCCACGAGCCAACGAAGGAACGGCTCGCCCGTTTTGCCTCCATCGGGAATCCGGTCCGCCGGGGCTATGCCGCCCAAGTCAGCCTGATGGATGACGCCATTGGCGAAACGCTTGAAGCCCTGCGCACCTCCGGTCAGGAAGAAAACACGCTCGTCTTTTTCTTCAGCGACAACGGCGGTCCCGTCACCAAGAACGGCTCCTGCAATGACCCGTTGCGTGGCGGCAAAGGCGACGTATATGAAGGCGGCGTGCGGGTGCCATTCGTCGTGAAGTGGCCAGCGAAACTGCCCGCAGGCGGGGAATACGGTCTGCCCGTCTGTTCGCTCGATGTCTTCGCCACCTCATTAGCCCTCGCCGGAGCGGATATGCCGGCGGATCGCAAGTATGACAGCGTGAATCTGATTCCCTACCTGACTGGCGAAAAGAAAGAACCCCCCCACGACCGGCTCTTCTGGCGCGTCGGCCCCAGCATGGCTGCCCGCGAGGGAGATTCCAAGCTGGTGCGGCTAGCTCCGAACAAGCAGGCGATTTACAACCTGCAGTCCGACATCGGCGAGCAAACCGACCTGTCTGACACCCAAAGCATCGAAGCCGCACGCCTAGCCGCCGTGCTGGAAGCATGGGACAAGGAGATGATCCCTCCCGCGTTTCCCGGTGCTGTTTTTTACGAGAAGCCGAAGAAGGCGCAGAAAGGGCAAGCGAAATGACAAATGAATTGGTTTTTCCCGCGGCGACGCCGGGGCACTCCAGGTTTATCGATTGTTCGCATTTTCGTCAGAAACACACCCTGCCGCTTATCACCGCCTTGCTGCTGGCTCCGCTGGCCATGCCCCGAGCTGCCGAGCCGCCGGCATTTCCTTACGGTCTTCCTGATCAAAAGCCGGACCGGCCCTTGAGCGCGGCGATGGAGCGGCTCTACAGAGACTACCCCGCCGTCACGCCGGAGAAGAACGAACTGTTCTCCAACTTCAAGTTCACGCAACTTGAAGGCTTCGATTACCACAACCACGACGGCACGGTTTCCAGACGAGACCCGTCCAAGGTCATCCGCGTCAACGGAAAGTATTACGTCTGGTTCACCAAGCGCCACACGGCGACTCCGCCGCGGGGCGCCGCGCTGGGCACCGACACCATTCCATCCAGCGACTGGGATTTGTCGGAGATCTGGTATGCGACTAGCGACGATGGGTTCTGGTGGAAGGAGCAGGGCGTCGCTGTCCCGCGTCCGCCCAAGCCGCAGGCCGGCTGGCGTTCGGTCTGCACGCCCGACATCCTGGTCTGGAAGGGCAAGTATTACCTGTATTATCAAGGCTTCCTGGAGATGTCCGGTAAGCGCGGCGACGACTGCCCGGTGACGGCATCGGTGGCGGACTCACCGGACGGCCCGTGGCGTCCCGTCAACAAGATCATCATTCCCAACGGCGCTCCGGGCGAATGGGATCAATTCTCCATCCACGATCCCTACCCGCTGGTCTATCACGGTAAGATTTACCTCTACTACAAGTCGGACTTCAACGGCGCGCCGAACCTCATCCGGGCGCAGGGATTGGCCATTGCCGATGATCCGCTCGGTCCGTTTGTGAAACATCCGCTCAACCCGGTCATCAACTCCGGCCACGAGACGACGTTGTTCCCGTTCAAGGAGGGCATCGCGGCGCTGGCCATCCACAACGGCATCGAACACAACACGATTCAGTTCGCGCCGGACGGCATCAGTTTCAAGATCGCCGCCATTTCCAGTTTGATGCCCGTGGCCGCCGGTCCGTATGTGCCCGACGCCTTCACCGACACGCGCAACGGCCGTGGAATCACTTGGGGCTTGTGCCACATCACCGGTGTAGGCGAACGCGACCAGCGGCACAGCATCCTGGCGCATTTCGCCTGTGATCTCAGCCAGGATGTCCACGACGAGTGGATGAAGAAGACGGAAATCTTCCTCAAACCGGAAGTCTATTTCTCGCAAGGCCTCAGCAAACAGCAACGCGAACGGTTTGAAAAGGCAGCGCGTCATGAGATTGGTGCCACGGATGCGATCAAACCGTTGTGTCCCGATCCGGCCGGTTGGACACTTGTGCCTGAGTTTTCGGATGAATTTAATGCGCCTGCCGTGGACAACACCAAGTGGACAAAACATATCCATCCCTGGGGCGAGCGGGCTTGGTCACCTGACAATGTCTTTCAAGAGCAAGGGGCATTGCATATCCGCGCCGCCCATGAGCCGCACACGCACAAGGGCGAGCAGTATTTCTATAAACTTGGAATCCTGCAATCCCTCAAGAAGACCACCTATGGTTATTTTGAAGCGCGCATCAAGGGCTGCAGCCGGTTTCCCGGCTTGTGTCCCGGCTTCTGGCTCTACAGCAATGGAAAGGATCGGAATCCGAAGTATCCCAAAGTGACCTACAGTGAGATTGACGTTGTGGAAATGCTGCAAGCCGATTACCTGCCGGCACTCAAACGCCGGACCGGGGCGAATCACATTGACTGCAATTTGCACTGCCGCATCATTGATGAAAACGGCAAGGAGGTGTGGCGCCGCCCGAACAGCCTTCCAGACGTTTGCCGGCATCACTGGACCGCTCCCTGGGACCCGCGTGACGATTATCACGTCTATGCCTGTGAAAACACTCCTGAGGAGATCACTTGGTATATTGATGGAAAACAAGTCGCGCGGGAACGCAACCTATACTGGCATCTTCCGATGAGTGTAACCCTGACGATGGAGTTGCGGCCCCCTTTCATCAAGTGGGTTGGTATTGACGGAAGAGCGCCGGTTCCAGAAGCGACGACTGTCGAAGGCTTCCCGACCGAGATGCTCGTGGATTATGTGCGGGTCTGGAAACGCGAATAATCTTCCCCAAGGATTTGAATTCCATGAAAGGAGATTTTACCGTCTCACCCTCGTCGCCCTGCTGCTGTCGCCGGTGGCCGCGCTGCACACCGCCGAACGAAATGTGAGTTCGGGCACTGAGGGAGATGACGTTGCACTCGCAGTGCTTCACCGCCGCAATGCCGCAATCAACTTGTTCAATTTCTGGCGCAGCGTTTCTGTGTCCGCATCGGCGAAAGATGAATCGCGCGTTTGAACCATGTTGCTGTTCGCGCTCGTGCCGCCGATGGCGAAGCTGAGGTCGGCGGCGCTGACTTTGCCGGGAGGGCCCTTGTCGCCTATCTCGCACGGACCGCGTGGCACGCCGATGCCACGCCGGAAGCCGCCTCCCGCGCCGAATATCATGTATGTCACGCCTCAGCATTAGGATTCAGCATCCTCTGCCTCCTCCTCAGTCCCGCTACGTGCTCGCGCGAACACCACCGCCACCTTTGACCCCCACGACTGTTTTTACCTGTTCAGGACGCCTGAATTGCCCTGGATTCCATCAACTGACAGGGGTTCTGGAAGTGCGTCCTTTTTTACCCGCCTGCTGATACAAGACCCCCATCTTGGATGGAGTGCCATCGGCATTGAATAAACTGTTGGGATTGCCGGGCCCCGGGGAAAAATATGCATAACGCTCGATGTAAGGGGTGGTATCCATGTGGCGCAGGGCATCGCGCAGGAAATCGTGGTGCCCCTGCTCGCTGCATTCATCCGGCCCGCCATTGAACTCCGTGACCCAGATGGGCAATCGGTAGCGGCGGTTAAGCTCCTTCAGCCATGTCTGAAACTTGTCGGCCTTGGGATGTTGATACCAATGGACGGCGACGAAATCTACGCGAAGGTTCTGTCGCTTTATCTCCTGCATGAAGTCGGCCAACCACTGCATGCCACGGGCATGTGAGGAAGGAGCAGGACTGCCAAGCCGCAGTTTTTTCTCGTCTGCAAGCGCCACCAGCTTTGGCCATGCTGCCACCGCATCGGCGACACTGATATTACCCTGTTTCGCTTGTTCCGGCTCATTAAAACCAAGAAGCGACGTGATGTTCTTTGTATGGCGCACGCGGTTAAAGTGTTTGTCAGTCACCGTCCATCCGCCCTTGACCATGGGAACCCACTCGGGGCCGCCGGGCGTGCCATGTTCATTCGGGTTCCAATTGTAAAACCAACTTACGCCGAAAAGCTGATGGTATGCAGGATTCGAGCCTGCCCAGCCTTTTTTGTTTACCTGGCCCTCTTCGGCAAACAATGGCGATGCGACAGCGCCCAATGTTCCCAAGCCTAGGCATCGCAATAATTCACGGCGAGAATAGTGAGTAGTCATGGGAGGCATAAGAAGGCTAACAATTGAGCCAAAATCGCACCGGGGTCAACTCTCGTTCGTGGACGGCAAGAAGGCGAAGTTGGCGGCGAAATATCTCGTCGAGAACATCGAAGCGCGCGACAACCATCTCTCCACCGGCTTCATCGGCACCAAGGACCTGATGCTCGCGCTGGCGAAGATTGGCCGCAACGACGTTGTCTACCGGCTCATCCACAACAACACGTTCCCGTCATGGGGCTTCTCTATCAAGCACGGCACCACTCGGAAAGCGCTCGACCCCGCGTATTTCAATCAGGCGGACGCCAAAGACGCCTCAATCCGTCCGAACTTCCGTTTCTGCTCACGTCAACCAGATCGAGGGCAGGGACGTCTGCATCAACGCCAGCCAGATCAGGGACGCGGCAAGTCAGTCCTTTCCAGCCCCGATGACATTTCCCATCCCGACCCTTCAAAAGTTCACCTTGCAGATCCAGACCCGCATTGACCGGCTGTTGAATAGGGGGCCGCTACGACTCCTTTCCTTGCTTTTCCTGTGGCCATGGGACTTGAACCAGGCGCAATCCGCATGTCTTCCCTGAGTTGCTCTACTTAGCGGGGTGGCTCTACCGTCGGAAGAGCAAAACCGTCGAATCCCTAGGGAAACACGCAAAACGCATATTCAGCACTTTGTCAGATCTCATCAATGTCACGAGGTGAAATTATTGCCTCTAAAAGGCCTCTGGTTCGCTCCAGGATGCCCTAGGACGAGTCGGGATATTTGGATGGAAAAGTTTACACCCTCTGAAAGTTGACACATTCCAACAACCAAGAGCCATCGGGTAACTCAAGGAAGGGCCAAGGCGTCGAGTTAGCCGATCAACCGTCGTCAAGTTAGGCGTGACATAGACGGGCATGGTGGGTGGAGCGGCCGCTATCGCCGGAAATGCGAACATCGCTAACCTCGCGAACCTCTACGGCCGCTCCACACCTGGGATGCATATTATTTGCTTACACATTCGTGAATTAAATCATCCAGACTGCTAGGGGGTTGTGGAGGTTCGCAAGGTTCGCAAGGTTCGCATGTCAGTCTCGATCCGGGAACGAGCCGTGGTCCAGGAACGACCTCCAGCCGGGGACCACCGCCAAAAGGTTCGCAAGGTTCGCAAGGTTCGCATACCCGGACGGTGGTCGTGGTGGTAGTCCCGTCCGTGGCCGGTTTGTCGGCTTTGACCTCTTTCGCTGGTTTGTCGGCTATGACGCCTTTCACCAACTTGCCACCTTTGACCTTATCCACTGCCCCTTCTTTCACCTTATCATCCACCGGCTTGTCGGCCTTGACCTCTTCCACTGCCCCTTCTTTCGTGAACCTATATTTCAGCCGGCTCTTGTCGGTCTTGTCGATCGTCATCTTGATGCCGCCCAGTTCCCGATCATGGAAGGCGAGCAGTTTTTTTCCGAAGCAGGTTTGTCCCTTGGGGTCGTCCAGATTCCACCAGCCGAACAGCTCGCCTTCTTTCGCCAACTGACGAACTTCTTTCTTCTGGACGTATTCGTTTCCGTGGACGGCGTTTGCCCTTTGGTAGAGTGCCTTCATGTGCTGAGTCACTTCATCGCCAGTCAGGTTGTCGTCCTGTTGAGCTACACACGGATCGCCCAGGCCGCAGCAGGTCATGATGCCACCAACAATCCGCGCCCATTCCGGGAAGCTGGTGAACAGAGTGGTGCCATCAGGGCGGCCTTTCTCAAACCAGTGCTGCACCAAGCCAGCCAGAGCGCCCAATAACTCCGCCCGATGTCCCAACACCCAGCCGTGCATGTCCGGTGTCTTGAACTTCCTCGCGTTGGCATCTTCCTCGGAATAGTGAAGACTGATTCGACGGCACCGCAGGTCGAAGTCCTCCGTGAAGCTGAATCCGATGTTGCCGGAAACCGAGAACTCGATCTCGTTGGGCAATGTCAGATCGCTGGCGGCATCGTTCGTCCCGAGGCTTCGAGCGGAGAACATCTTCGAGGTCACTGCCTGCTCGAAGACGCCGTTGTCGATATGGCCTTTGCAGTTGGCGAAGTGCATCCGCCGCCTGCCCGCTCTCAGTGCCGACATGATCCGCTTGCACGTCTCCTCGCTGTTGGAATCCAGCGGAGAATCTTCATTGGCGCGCGTCTCGAAGACCAACTGCGTGATGGCCGCGCAGTAATCCTTGCCGGCTCTCGGGCGATTACCCTCAAACACCCACACCGGCATCCTCGCGTCCCAGCCCATTAGCCCACGACAGAAAGCTGTGAGCAACCTCGCAACAGCCACCGTTCGCGAGAGATCATCCTTGAAGCAAAACTCCTCATGCACCTTGAGTAACAGCTTCTTGCTCTCCTCCAACGGCAACGGTTTGATCTCCGGCGCTCCTGGGAGGCAGTAGGTCTTCAACTCGGAGTCGTATCCAGTCTTGGGATAGACGAGCTTGCCGTCACAAATCAACGGGATGGGAACGTCCATAATGCGCTCGATGCGCGGAAGCTCCCGGTGAAGCTGACACGACTTCAACACGGCTGAAGCGTCCTCCCGTGACATGCTCTGCGGCGTGAACACGAGGATGTCATATTCCTCGTATAGGTGTCCCGTCTGGATGTGATCCTCCACCAACGTTCGTGTTTCCGTGGCCGACAACGGATGGAAGGAGACACATCGGATCTTCGTGGACAGGTTCTGATCCCGAACATCGACAATCTCATCGCCCTTCATGAACCAGATATTCTTGGGGCCAATGACGCGGCCAATCTCTTCCGCGAACACCGACAGCTCTTTGTTGATCGGGATCTTCAGACGGCCTCGGTCGTCTGTCTGGCCCGGAACAAACGCGTCGGAGTCATGGCCCTCGATGACGTCCTCTGTTCTAGTCAATGACTTATTCAGGTCTCGCAGAGAAACCCCGGCCTTCTTGCAGGCGGCCTTGAAGCGAACATACTCAGGCTCATCCTGTTTCTTGACCATAACGATTGCCTTCAAAGCTTCGGCTTCAAAGGGCGCCCCTGGATCTTCCTTCAGCCTTACAACGACATCGGCAACGATTTTCTTTGCGTCAGCCAGCGCTTGTTCGGGCGTTGGAGTTTTGAGCGCTGCTTCCTTCAGTGGCGCATCGGCTTTGTGTGGTTGCGGTGCAGTGGAACACGCCAAACCATCGAGCTGGTAAGTCCAATATGCGGCTCCAGACCTGTCGGTGTGTTGCTGGCCCTTTCCATTGTTCTTCCTCCGGCAAGTGGCTACGCGACCGTCATCTGATCTGAAACACCAACTGGAGTGGCCGCAGATAACGCACGGCTCCTCGACTGTTACCTGATGCTCGTTGTTCTCGTCAGCCAACGGTGGTGTGGTCCCTGCCGGCACGCGTGCACCGGCAGGGCTATTTGATTTATTGAGCGGGAGGTTGGGCGCTTCGAGCAATGTTTCGGTCGTCGTTGGAGTCATCATTAAGCGCTGACCTCCTTGACTCCGAACGGCGACGTCTCTGATGGCGGCAATACGTTCTGCACTCTTGCATACACGTCGCCTTCGCGGCCCGGCACATGGACCAGTTCCAATTGGCAGCGCATTCCCACGAGCGTGTCCGTGTCGAATGCCTGTCGCTCCTCATCGGCGCTTAAATCTCGCCCTCTCCAACTCGCCAGGTCTTTGCGGAGGTTGCTTTTTCCATACGTGCTGGCTGTATACCACTTCGCAACCTCAAATCGCTCCCCGTTTTCTTTGAGAGCGTCAATCTCCCACACGATGCTGATCTTGTGACGGTTGCCCCACTGCGTTTCGACGTAGCCTTTGTCTTCAACTCTGACACACACAGCGTCCACGATTCCTTCTGGAGGAGGCGGGAGCTTGTGTGTCGTCGCTGGGTTGATGGTGATGGAGCTGGTCTCTGTTCGCTGTGTGATCTGGTTGGCCGTTGATGGAGTTGATCCAATTCGCGGGCCGGGCACTTCCTGATACTGAGCGGCCTTGTCGGTCGCTGAGTCTGTTTCTGATACGGTCATTGTTTCTTTCTAGTCCGCCCGGCAAATGGTTGCGATTCGAGGGATGCCGGGCGAACCAGCCCGTGCCCACGTTACGTCGCTTGAAAATCAAAAAGTTGTTCGTTGTCATCTGCCTAAATATCCCATGGCCTGACCTCCGCCTCAACGAGCAAGGAGACCTCGGCCGCTTCTGTCACGCATTTCGCATCTACCCCCGAAAATTCAGCCTCAACGCAGGCTTTGGTGTCACGCTTTTGAGATGCGATTCCGTCGCGCCCAGCAAGCCCACGAGCCAGCCGGGCGGTCTCAACGCAAGAATCGTATCGAGTCATCATGCCGCTCCTAAACATATCCACGCCCGTTATGGAAGCAACCGGGCCAAGGGCGGAAATCCCCTGATGTCACGGAAAATGGATGGCGGCAGGCGTAAATGGCTGAAAACCCGCACCCGATGTCACGCTTTTTGGATGCGATTGTTTGCCGGTCAGACCCCTATTTCCACCCCTTGCCACAGATGACGCCAATTGGCGGCGTTTGTTCAAGGCTGGACTAATCACGCTTCTTCGCCCGTCGCCTTCGCTGGCGATCACGAACCCCGGCTTTTTTGCGCGATTTCTTGAATTCCTCGAATGTGGCCCAATCCTCGCAATACGCATCCCGAAGCCGTTGGTCGTATTCGGGATTCTGCAGGATGTAAACCCGCGAGGCGGTCTCCTTGAACTCGCTATCGTATTTCAGCTTCCAAGACAATCGCTGCATCTGGACATCAGCGAACGCAGCCCAGCCATAGAACTTGCGAAACGCCTGTAATCGCAAATCCGTCTCGAAGTGATAATTGTCTTTGGCCGACGACAACATCGACCGAAAATCGTCTGTCGTGAACGGTAGAATCGTCGGGTAGATGGAGGCCCAGTCGATTTTCGTGTAATCCTTGTTCGGATCGTAGCCTTCAATCAACTCGGCCAATTCTGTCAACTGTTTGGCGTCAGAAGCACCGCCGGCTTCCAAAAGTTTCTTGATCTGCGTCAATGGCCCCTTCGGCAACGACACGAGCCTGTCCACGAGCTTGTCGAAGAAATCCTTGATGCCCAGTTTTTTGCCGTAGTATTTGTCCACGGCCTTGGCCAAGCCCCAAAAGTGCGTCAGCCCAAAATATTTCTTCCCGATGGCCTTACCCAATGCAGCGATGAGAGTGCGGACAAGATCCAATTCGTCCGCCGATGGAATGCCTGCCGCTCTTGGCTGAAAATATGTTCGGTCGAGTTGGCGAAGCAATGTATCCAGCTCGTCTTTGAGTTCGTCTTTGGTTTTCATGGTCGGTCGGAACGCCCGGCCAGGATGAAACCCAGCCGGGCGCCCCTTTTACGCGATTACTTGCTTAGCTCCTTTAGGAACGCCTGAACCTGCTGAAGGAGGTCGAAACTTTTCTCGGTCTCCTTCCCGTTGATGACAGCGTCCACCTGCGACGCCAACGTCTCCAATTGCTTGGAAACATCGGTTGGCAGATGAAGCTCTTCATCATCGTGGTTCTTTTTGCGACGCCTCTTTGGCACTTGCGCGCCAATCAGCGTGGCCGTGAGCGGAAGATGTTTCTTCTTCCCTTTCTCACGGGCCTTCTCTAAGGCCCGGGTGAACTGGTCGTCGGTCAGGGGCACCAACTTCCGCAATTCGCCCTCGCACTTGACGTCGACGCCAATTGGCGCCAACTTTTCCAAGGCCAATTTTGCCGCAGCAATGAGGCGATCAGCATAAGATTTGCTGAAGCCCCATCGTTCCTTGCAATATGCACCCCAGTTAGCGTGCTTTTCACGATACAGCCGTTTATCCCGAATTGCTGCCAATTCGGAACCAACTTCAGTGAAGGCGATGAGATTCTTGCCAATCAAGATCTCGGCCTTTTCCAATTGTTCCCGCTCAATTTCGCTCAAAGTGGAGCTTTGAGCACTCACGGCAGGCTTGTCGCCTGCTTTGACATGGGATGTTTCCATGTTTTCTCCTATTTGGATTTTGTTGCCTACTCCCGAACCGTCGCCCGAAATAGGCGAAACCCGGTCCAGTTTCGGTTGCTGCGGAGCGTGTGTAAAACCACGCCCCCGCTACTTATCCATTCGGCGTGCAATCAATTCGTCCACTTGACGAATTGGAATTCTCAAATGACGAAGCATTCGAGTCGGCTTCAGCTCTCCCCACCGGATGAGCCGGCGGACAGAACTGACACTGCAACCAAGAGCAATCGTTGTCTCCTTAACGGTATAACAACGAGGCTGCACCGCTTGAGGCACGTTCAAGTGTTTCCCTTTCTTCGAGGGGTCTGCGCATTTCGGTAATCACGCTTACGAAATCGCAGGGGTCGGAGCGTTTGTTCCGGGATTGACGTCACCCGACTCAGGGCGACACCCGAAACGTGAATTCGTGCCGCTACCCGCTAGCAGGGCATCAACACGAAATCTGTGGGGGAAAATTTGAAACGACCACGTATGACAAATGCGCTATGGAATTGTCAAAGGACGCATCTCCAACGGCGCAAGGCATCGCACAACGCGCCGCTTTGAACAACCGAAAAATGCGCTCGTAGCGTTCCGCGTTCATCCGTTTTCACGAGGCCCCGCCAGGACCGATGCGAACACGCTGCGCCTCTTTGTCCGAGTGTTGTTCGATGAACTCGGCATACGTCTTGAGCACTAGAACACCGCCATCAACGTGTCCCAACCAAACGGATAGCGTGTGAGCATCGACCTTGTTGTTCAAACATCGCGTGGCGAAGAAATGCCGTAACCCGTGGTGCGTGATCCGGGCAATGCCAATCTTCTTGCAGGCCGTGGTGAGGGCTTTTTGACATTCGTGAACCGCCATGATGGTTTGATCATCCGGCATGTCGGGCTGTTCGGCTAGAATCTCTTCCAACAGCTCACGCATTTCCGGGAGAATCGGCACGATGCGGGGCTTGTCGCCTTTGGCTATTCGCACGTGAATCCTGTTCTTGTTCAGGTCAATATCCGAGCGCAGAACATTGGCCGCCTCAGTCAGGCGAAGACCACTGTAAGCAAAAAAGCGAACCAACCGTGAACAGGCTTTGGCCCAACCGGAGCCGCTAGACGACATGGTTTCCACCAATTGCTGGAATTCTTCTGCCGTCGGCATTTGGAGATGTGTCTTGCGGATCTTCGAGCGTTTGAGTCGGACAGCGGGGTTTGCAATGATCACACCGGCTTCGATGCCGATGGCAAAAATACGTTTGATGACCGACAACGTGTTGTTCACTGCCGATGGACAATTGTTGGCGGCGAAACGGCTCTGCCAAGTCAGGAGGGCGTCATACGAAACCTTGTGCAACGGCGTCGTCATGAGTTCCGGCCAAGATGTTTTCAGTGCTTGAATACGCTCGTCGTAGTAGATCTTGCTCTTCGGCCGCAGGTTCACGTCTGCTTGGTATCGTTTGCGGAACAGAACGAGCGCATCGCCAAAGGTTTTCACACCTTCAATTTGCACACGTCCCGGCGCCGCGCTCTGATAAGCACGATTTAATTCCACTGCCAGCGCTCGCTTGGCAATGTCCAGGCTCCTTGTCTTCAGCGACTTCCATTTTGTCTTGCCCGCGATTTTGAAGCGGGCGTAATATCCTCGTGTTGGCTTGTAACGATAAAGATTTTGAACGGAAGTAGGCTGGTATCGTGCACCTGATTTTGACGACGAATTCATCTTCTGGGCCTTTCGAGGTTGCTGAACGGTCATTTGTCCTAAATGGTGTAGGACAATGGTGTAGAAAAGTCAACTTCGACAACACGTCGTCATTACAACATGCGTGTTTTAAGTGTGTTGCCGGGATAGCTCAACGGCAGAGCACCTGATTTGTAATCAGGTGGTTGAGGGTTCAAATCCCTTTCCCGGCTCCACTTTCCAAACTGGTTTGGGTTGTAGCATGGCCTGTAGGACGTAGACGGTGTTCCCCCACCCCTGACAAGTTGCCAATCAAACCACGGGCTTCCTTTCAGTTGGATTGACTCAACTGCCCAGTGGAGTTTTGCGCAGTTTTATGTGCACTCTAAAATCGGCAGCGGTTCAACGAGATGCAATCGTTAGCGCATCTCGTTCGTTGTCACAGGTGGTTAGTCAACCACGGAATATAATACGCGGAAGCAAGGGCGAGCAATGCACCAAGAAAAGCCAGCGCGATAGCCGAAATAACAGTCGAGAAACGACGACGAAACACAAGTGCTGTAAGAGTGGTGAGCACGTAACTGCCAAGAATGAAGGTGGCAAAACCGGCATCACCAAGAGGGAAGAGAAAGCCGGTTATGGCAAGCGACAGTACGAGGTAGCAAACCCAGAATGCGACACGTGATGACTGACCTGCGCTTAGCGCTTTGATGTCGGGGGTACTCCATCCAATTGGCCTTCGCAAAGCGTTCCAACACCTAACAGGTATTCCGACCTCTATTATCGTCTTCATTTGCGACAGGGTGGATTTTTAAACTTGGCTTCCCCCTTGTCCAGAACAACTGCAAGTGCTTCCCATTCCTCTCAGCGGTTTTTCGGCTCAACAATAAGTGTTCCAGTTGGTCCACCCGACGGCGACGCCAAAGCAACGATGAAGTGACCGAAGCAAGCAACAACAGTACCCAAACAACAACAAGTGTGAGTGGGACCGGACCGAAACGAACGTAGTCATGCTCCAACAACGTGTTGCCTGCTGACCGCCACCAGCCATGCATGAACCACCAGTGAAGAACAGCGCCCCCCAGAACAGTTGCCAACCAAAGGGTTTTCACGAACCAGCTCATATGTCTGCGCCCTTCTACGCCGATTTCATTCTGAAGACTTCCTTCCACGACAACGTTGTTGTCAGAATCGGAATCAGGAGCGCAAAGGGCTGACGACCACCCACTGTCTACGGAGCTTTCTGCGGCTTGAATTCGCGAGCCAGACGCTGCGCCTCTGCGATTTCTTCCTTCGTCATCAGCCGCATGATTTCGGACTGCGTCCTCTTCGCGATATCGTAGTCCTGGGCGGCCGAGAGGTTGAACCACTTGAGAGCCTCGACGTTGTTTGAAGCCGCTCCTTTGCCGTATTGGAAGCTCAAGCCGAGCATGTATTGCCCCGATTGATCTCCCCGCTCGGCAGCCTTGCGGAACCACTTGACGGCTTCAACCTCGTTTGTCGCGACGCCATCCCCGTTCTTGTAGCAGAAACCCAGAAGTATCTGCGCCACGTTGTAGCCCTGATCCGCAGCTTTGCGATACCACTTGACGGCCTCGGCCTCGTCCTTGGGCACGCCCTTCCCGTATTCGTAGCAACTGCCGAGCATGGTCTGATCAAATATGCTGCCCTGTTCGGCACCCTTGCGGTATTTCTCGACTTGGGAATCGTCCGCAGCCTGCAAACCGATGACGCTTGCGAGTGTGGCTGCGATTACAATGAAGCTTCTTGAAGTTTTCATTTCGATAGCGCCTGTGATGTATTGAAACTACGCCCACGATATTTGCCCAGTCAAGCTGCAAAGGACGAGACATCGCGCAACAGAAACCTGCGCGCCAGACTGATCGGAGAATTCCATTCCGGTTGAAATGACAGAGCGAGCGCCAGTCGCTGCCTCACGCGGACTTGAACTGTTCGTTCAAGATGCTGCACGCCTTCTGCAATTGGTCTTCCTTCCACTTTCCTTCAATGGACATGCCGCCGCGGTAACCGATGGTCTTGAGCGCTTTGAAATAGGCGCGGAAATCGTCGCCGTCCACACCGGGCGCGGTGCGCTTGGCTTTTTCCGCAATATGGCAGTGCTGGACCTTCGCGCCCGCCTTGAGGATGGACTCCGGGCCTTCGTCCTCGCGCATCATATGGTAGATGTCCACATGCACCTGGACGCCGGGGTGGTTGACGGCGTTGGCGATCGCGAGGGCTTCGTCCACGCGGTTGATGAAATTGCACTCGGCTTTGTTAAGCGATTCGATCACCACGATAACCTTGTGGGCCTGCGCGAGTGGCGCGATGCGGCGGCAGTAGTCGGTGAACTGTGCCTTCGCCTTCGCGCAATCGAAGCCTTCCGGCACCTTTCGCGACCCGCCGCTTCCGAACACGATTCGCCCGATGCCGGCCTTCTCCGCCCGGCGGAACACTGTCTCCGCATGTTTCATCAGCGCGTCCATCGGCACTTCCGGTCCGACGACCTTCAGGTCGCCCGGCAGGAAGCCTGTGCAGGAGCGGATGGGCAACGGGGCGGCTTTGATCTCAGCGAGCTTCTTCTCAAACTCCTCATCGCCCGCCTTGGGCACGAGCACGCTGCTGACATTCTCCTCCACAAATTGAAATCCCGCTGCCTTGAGCACCGCAGCCTTCTTGAGGGATGTGCAAACACCCCATTCGATGCAGCAACCCGTCTGACCGGCGGCCGATAACCATTGTGGCAAAGCCAGCCCGGCAGCGGCGGTGGTGGTAACTGTGAGAAATTGTCGTCGTGTAATCATGGTCTGAGTCGGTTCTATTCAGTTCGGTTCCTGTGCAACGTCATCTGTGACGTATCTTGCCGCAGGGAGGAAACAGCCTTCAAGTGCAAAGCGAGCAACCGCACCGTGCTTGTGCCCGTCACAGCCTGCCTCGTTGTTTGTAGTATTGGTAACGATTCTCAATCGCCCGCACGTATTGGCGGGTGCCAGGATAGGTGATGCTGGCGCGGAAATGCTCCGCATCGCGTGGCTGCGACCCTGCCGCCCAGCGCAGCGCGTTGCTGCGGCCGGCATTGTATTCGGCCAGCGCGAACGGCACGGGGTCCGCGATCCCCTTCCAGCGGTCGAGCGCGCGACGCAAACACCAACAGCCGACATCCAGACCGATGGCGGGAAACACGAGAGTCTGCGGATCGAGAGTCCCCCGATCATGCGACTTCGCCCACTCCGCCACCGTCGCTGGCATCACTTGCATCAGCCCAACCTCGCCTTTGCGTCCGCGCGCATAGGGATTGAAACGGCTCTCGCGCCACACCACCGCTTTCACCAGGAACGGGCTGAGACCATGCTGTTGCGCCGCCCGCGTGATCTCCTCGTCGAAGCGATGGTCGCGCCAATAATCATAGATGAACCAAGCCGTCGCCAGCAGCGCCATTATCATGCCGACGCCGACCACCAGCCCGCGAAATCCTTTTCCTCGTGCCACGCCACGAGTATGACCGGCGAGTTTAGTTTTGGCAATGACGCGGCGCAGTGGTAAGCCATGAGCCGTGGGACCGATTGCCAAAGTCATCGTGGATGTCGCCACCGGGCGCGAGTTCGATTATCGCGTGCCGGAGCGGCTGCGGGACGTTGTCCGCGTCGGCTCGCGCGTGCACGTGCCGTTTGGCCATCGCAACGTGCAGGGCCACGTCGTCGCCTTCGCCGACAAGTCGTCCTATCCCGGCGTCAAGGAGATCGCCGATGTCATCGGCGAACGGCCGTTGCTGGACTCGACGATGATCGAATTGGCCCGCTGGATGGCGCGCTACTACTGCTGCCCGGTGGAGATCGCCATGCGCTGCGTGCTGCCGGAGGCCGTGCGCCAGGGCGAGACGACGTTCAAGCAGAACCTTCACGTGCAACTGACCGCCGCTGCTGCCGCCGGCCCCCTCGAACTCGGCCCGCGCGCTGCAAAACAGGCGCTGGTCGTGGAGATTCTCAAGGCCAATCCGCACGGCATGTTCCTGGCGGAGTTGCTGCGCAAGGCGGAAGTGACCGCCGCTGTGGTCGAGACGCTCAAGCGCAAGGGCATCGTCGAGATCGGCATGAAGACATCCGAACGCGATCCCTATTCCGACGAAGTGTTCCTGCCAAGCGAACCCCTGCCCCTGAACGCCGCGCAACAACATGCGCTTGATCTCGTCCTCAAGAGCACCGACACCCTGGAACCATCCGTGGTGCTGCTCCACGGCGTGACCGGCAGCGGCAAGACGGAGGTTTACCTCCAGGCCATCGAGCACGTCCTCGCGCAAGGCAAAGGTGCCATCGTGCTCGTACCGGAAATCTCGCTGACGCCGCAGACCGTCGAGAGGTTCAAGTCGCGTTTCAATCCAAAGCGGCACGGCACGCAGGTGGCCGTGCTCCACAGCCATCTCTCAGCCGGCGAACGCCACGACGAGTGGCACAAGATTCATAGCGGCGACGCCCGCATCGTCATTGGGGCGCGCTCGGCGGTATTCGCGCCGGTCAACCCGCTCGGCCTCATCGTCGTGGATGAGGAACACGAGACTTCTTACAAGCAGGAGGAAGCGCCGCGTTACAACGCCCGCGACGTCGCAGTCGTCCGCGGCAAGATGCAACGGTGCGCCGTTGTGCTTGGCTCGGCGACACCATCGCTGGAAAGTTACTTCAACACGCAGCCACGCGATAACCAGCCGTCAAAATACGGTCTGATTCAACTGCCCGACCGTGCCGACCACAAGCAGATGCCGCGCATTCGCGTCGTGGACTTGCGTGAGGAACTTCTTCGCCAGAAAGGTCTCTTCGTCTTTAGCGAGAAATTGCGCACCGCCATCTCGCTGAGGCTCGACCGCAAGGAGCAAACCCTCCTCTTCCTCAACCGCCGCGGTTACGCCACCTCCATGACGTGCCCCAAGTGCGGCTACGTCGCCAAGTGCGAGAACTGCTCCGTGTCGCTGGTCTATCACCGCAAGCTCGGCCAGCTCAAGTGCCACTACTGCGGCCACGAGCAGGCAGCGCCGGAATGTTGCCCCAGTCCCGACTGCCGCTCACCTCAAATCAAATACTCCGGCGTCGGCACCGAGAAGATCGAAGCCGCCGTCGCCAAGAACTTCCCCACAGCCCGCGTCGCGCGGATGGACTCCGACGTCATGGTCCGCAAAGACCTCTACCGCGAAATCCTCGGCGCCTTTCGCACCGGCAAGATAGATATCCTCATCGGCACCCAGATGATCGCGCGCGGTCTCCACTACCCCAACGTCACCCTCGTCGGCATCATCTACGCCGACATGGCCCTCCACCTGCCCGACTTTCGCGCCGCGGAGCGGACATTCCAACTCATCGTCCAAGTCGCCGGACGCGCCGGACGCGGCGACGTCGAGGGCGAGGTCGTCGTTCAAACCTTCACGCCGTTCGCCGACGCCATCCGTCACGCGCGCCAGCATGACTTCGCCGGCTTCTACGAACAGGAGATCGAGTATCGCCGCGAGTTCCACTACCCGCCGTTTACGCGCGCCGTGGCGCTGCTGTTCCGCGGCCGCAACGAGGACAAAGTCCGCCGCCATGCCGAGGCCATTGGCGAGCGATTGCGCGAGCAGGCCGACAAGCTGGCCCTCATCGCCGGGCCCGCCCCCGCGCCCATGGCGAAGATCAAAGGTTTCTTCCGCTACAACATGCTCCTGCGCACCCACCAGATCATGCGCCTCACCGAATTGATCGCCGCCACTCTCCGCGCCGCCAAACTCCCGCCGGACGTGCTCGTTGCCGTGGACGTGGACCCGCTGTCGATGTTGTGAAACGAACCGTTTAGCTTGCGGATTGCCCTTGTTCTGCGGCCAAAGCTGCCTACAATGTTATCGAGATCATCCATGAGCCCTGCCATAATGAAACCGCAACCGACTCAGTACACTTTACGGGCATCCTTCCTCCGTGTCAGACATCAAGAATCAAGGTCCATGTCATTGTTGTCTTCGTGCCTGATCGCGGCGTTGCTGTTTTCCTCGGGGTGCAGCAGCACCAAGGTCGCGGGTCCATCGGGATTCGTGAGCAACTATTCAAGCTTGAAGAAAGGAACCTATTTCAATCAGGAACGGGTCGTTCCGAACACTGATTTCAAGGAATTCAAGGCCGTAAAGGTCGCGCCAATCAGCTTGAGCTACATGGCTGACAAGACCGCCTGCGACACAACCGAACTTGAAAAGCTCGGCCGTGAATTCCGCGAAGTCATCGAAGAAAAACTCCGTGCGAGCGGCCTGACGGTCACTTCCAATCCTTCTGGGAAGACGCTCGTGATCAGTCTTGCGATCACCAACGTGGAGCCTCCCGATGCCTTGCTCAACGCCGGTCTCGCGGCAGCGACGCTCATGATGCCCGTGCCGTTGCCATTTGATAAAGATGGCGAAACGTCATTTGAGGGCAGGATCACCGACGGCACAACTGGGAAGGTTCTGATCGAGTTTGCTGAAACGAGAATCGGAGCCGGCAGCCAGACAGACCTGACAGGCATGACCACCGGGAAGTTCCAGAAATTCACGAATACGCAAATCGTCTTCACCCGATGGGCGGAGACGATAGCCAAGATGGTCAAGGAGTTGACCCAGGGAACCAAGCCTGCAACTTGATCATGGCGACCTGCCTGATCTCAATCGACTCTCAACCCTTGGCTGTCACTACTGAAGTCTGAACAGCGAGTAGAGCGGCTTGCCCCGCTGAATATTGCATTGACAAGACAAGGACATGGTAGTCTTTATGTCCCATAACAGAAGGGACCGAGATGAATAAACTGCTAGTTCTGATGTTGACCATGGGAATGGCTGTGTCGGCATGTGCGCAATCGCCAGTGCAAGTCACAGTCCAACGAGCCACCAAGAAGAAGAGTGCTCAAGGCGCAGTGAACCAGCGCGGCAACACAATCTACTTCGATTACAATACCGCGAGCGCGTCTATGGGGCTGCGTATTACAATTCAGAATACCAGTATACGTCCAGTCGAAGACGTGACACTCAAATGGGGCATTGTGAAAGCGCGTCTGACGGGCGATGGCCGTGCTGGAGATGTGGCCTATGGCAAGGAGGAGAAGTGTTCATTGAATCCGAAGGAAACCAAAGTCATCGAAACGGAAACCGTCGGTGCTCAGAAGCAGGAAGACCAGCTTTCTGATCGTCAATTTGGCGAGAAGATTCGTGGTCACGGTGTCCAAGTTGTGATCGGAGGCCGGGTGGTATGGGAGGAGTTCGTACCGCCGAACGTCAAGAAGGCCTTTGAGAATCTGAGACCCCTCGATGACCAAGAGAAGAGGCCAGAGCCAGAGAACCAACCGAAGAAGAAGGGCAAGAAGTAACCGTTCGCGGCATAGTGCGGCCTTCGCAGAAGTGCGCATTTCGCTTTGACCTCGGCGGCGGGCTTGTGGCATTACTGGATGCATGAAACAGCCCACGTTACTGACTACGTTAAAAGACTCGCTGCTGGAGAACTTCTTCCCCGCCGGGTGGGATCTGGCAAAGATTGACCGCTGTTGCTCTCAACCGCCTGCGTCCATCACGGACCGCCAGAAGTGGTGGCACAAGGATTTTCAGCCCCTGCCCTGCGATACGCTCGCGGACTTCGACATGATGATGGGTCATGAAATCGCGTTGACCATCGCAGAAGCAAAGGAGTCCGGCAAGCAGGTGGCGTTCATCCTGCCAGTCGGACCGATGGGGATGTACCGGTGGGTCGTTTACTTCCTCCGCGCGTGGGGCGTGGACTGTGGGCATGTCCACGGGTTCAACATGGACGAGTGGAGCGATGCCAAGGGTAACACGCTGCCTCCGACCAATCCCGGCGCGTTCCAGTATGCGATGGAACAGGCGTTCTACGGGCCGCTCGGCAAGTTGACGGTGCCGCCAAAGCAGCGTCATTTCGCGACCAAGGACTCGTTGCCGCATTACCGCGAGCAAATCGGCGAACTGCGCGTAGCGGGTGCAGACCTGGTAGTGGTGTTCGGCATCGGCCGGGTGTTTCATATTGCGTTTTGGGAGCCGCACTTCGCTGCGGACTTCAAGAGCGAGGCAGAGTGGCGGCGGCAATCCCACCGGCTCGGAGCGAAGCTGCATCCGCTCACCATCGAGCAGAACGCCATCACAAGCTTCAAGAGCCGCACGACACTGGTGCCGACGCGCGCCAATACGATCGGACCGGCGCTGTTCCTGTCGGCCGACAAGATCATCGGTGGCTGCGACGGCGCACTCGGCCGCGGCATGGCGTGGCAGGGTTTGTCCCTGTGGGTAACGCTCCGCTACGGCCCGAGCATGTGGATTCCATCGAGCTTCATGCCGACGCAAGCGGGCAAGCTCTTCTACCTCAAGGAACTGGCAGGCCCGCTCGTGGCGGAATGCAACTAGGAGCAGCAGCGGTCGGGATCAAGCAGTAGAGGGTGTGTTGCAGCGGCAACCGGATTGGCTGCCACGCTGATCCGTCGTGATGTGCGACCCTGCAACACCGCGCAGGAACGTCTCAACGATACGCGCTAACCAACTACGCCAGCAGTAGCGGCAACTGGTCGCGATACTCGTTTCGCCAGCCAAAGTCCGGCGATGGCGATCAGCGTTCCCACGGCAAACAGCTCCCACGAGTAACTGACACCCTTATAGCCACTGCCAGAAATTCGTTCCGCGTCCTTGACGAATGACCAATACCACACCCCAAATGCCAGCACTTGCGACACAACCAGGGTGAAGGACCAGCGAACTGGCCGCCCCCGGATTTCATATACGTGCAGCCAGCAACACGCGCCCACGAAGTATACGCTGATGAGAACCGGCGCCAGCACCGGCCCGTACCACGGTTTCGGAATCAGAAACAGACAATCCCAAGTCAGCAGCGCGCCCGGCCATCCGGTCCACCAGTGCAAGCCAACGTAATAGAGAATATCCCAGATGCCGAACGCGAAGAAGAAGCACGCGAGACGCGAGCGCCAGTTGATGCCAGTAAGCCACGCCACCGCTGCCAACATGATAATCGTGCAGACCTCCCGTGGAATCTCAACCGGCATTTTCTCCAGCGGCGGGATGGGATAGTAGTTCTCCACCGGAAACAACCGGCGCAGGTAAATGACGCAGACAGCTTCCAGCAAGCCCATCGCGATCGCATAAACACCCAGCCAAGCCAATCGCCGCCAGATCTGCCGCGCTTCAGTCGTCAGTGTCGGTTCCATGGGTGCCAGTTTATGCGGCGTCATCTTTCCACGCAACGCTTCTCACGAACGCAGCGGAAGACGGCCATCCGCGGCAAACTATCGCGAAGAACAGCCCCCATCCTGCCATGGTGCTCCCCTCCCCCCCGATTTGAGTTTGCAAAAACGTTGGCGTTGACCCGCAGGCAAGAACTGTGCGATACCGCTGTCATAATTATGGCAACACCTGACGAAAAAATTCTCGGATTCCCTCGTGCGGTCTTCGAGCAACTCGGCGTTTTTCACGGCTTCAACCCGGACGTGGACCGCTACCTACTCGCAATCCTCGACCCAAAGAACAACAGCTTCCGCCTTCGTGCACAGGCGGAGACCGACCCAAGTTTCAAGCAGATCATCCCCTACGTCGTCATTACCGATGGCGAGCGTGTGCTGCATTATGTCCGCGGCAAGAAGGCCGGCGAGCAAAGGCTGGTGGCCAAAGGTTCCATCGGCATCGGCGGCCACATCAACGACGAGGACCATTCGCTGTTCGCGGTGGGGATGGATGCGTTCCGTGCCGCCGTCGAACGCGAGGTGCGCGAAGAATTGAATGTCGAGGGAGCTTTCGATGCCAAGCCTGTTGGACTCATCAACGATGACTCGGTCGAAGTGGGTCGGGTCCATTTCGGCGTCGTCCACGTGCTTCGTCGTCGGCCTGAACAGGTGAAAAAGCGCGAGCAGGTCATCGCCCAGCAAGAGTGGCTCACCCCCGACGAACTGCGCGACCGCCGCGACCGAATGGAGACGTGGTCGCAATTCTGTCTCGACAACATCAACAGCCTGTTGAAGTGAACACCGCGACCTTTTCCATCGTCGCTCGCTGCCCAAAGACCGGGGACATGGGCGTGGCCACCGCGTCGAAGTACCTCGGCGTGGGTGCCGTTGTGCCGTGGGCCGAAGAAGGTGTCGGCGTCGTAGCCACGCAACACTGGGCCTCGCCACGCATGGCTCAACACGCGATCACGATGATGCGGACCGGGCACCAGCCCAGGATGATTCTCACGCAACTGATCGCCGATGACCGCGAGAAGGCTGAAACGCGGCAGTTGGCGCTGATGGATGTACAAGGACGCAAAGCCGCCTGGACGCCGTCGCTCAATGTATCCGATCCGCAGGCAAAGTACTTCGGCCAGGTGGAGACGGAGAACGCCATCGCGCTCGGCAACACACTGGCCGGCCCGCAGGTGTTGGAAGCCATGCGAACGAAGTTCGTTGAACTGGAGAAAACGAGTGTGTCACTTGCGTGGCGGTTGCTTGCGGCATTGAAGGCTGCCGACAAGGCGGGTGGCGATCATCGAGGCAAACAATCCGCAGCCGTTCTGGTCGTCGGCGGACGAAAGGGCACAGCGGAGGACATTCACAAGGTGAATTATCGTGTGGATGACCATGCAGCGCCCATAGACGAGCTCATCCGTATTTATAAACTTCGTTTTAACCGACCCGCTGTAGACTACATACCCTGACAGGGCAGGACGAGGCCCCGGCGATGGCAGCTATTGCCGCCGCGGTTCACCCTGATCCGAGAGTGAGAACGCTATGCAAACTATTCTGCTAGGCACAAGTTCCATGGTCGTCAGCCGGCTTTGCTACGGCTGCTGGCGCATCATCGGCTGGTCGCCGAACGAGATCACGCCTGCGCTGGAGGACTCCGCCCGCCGCTCGATCATCGCCGCCTATGAGTCGGGCTACACCTTTTTCGACCACGCCGACATTTATTGTTGGGGCATGGCGGAACATATCTTCGGGACTGTGCTGAAACAAATCTCCGGGATGCGCGAACGGGTCATCATCGCCACCAAGTGCGGCATCCGGCGACAGGGCGATCCAACTCCCGCCATGCCGGCGCGCTGGGATTTCTCCGCATCTCACATCATCGCCTCCACCGAGGCGTCGTTGCGGCGGCTCGGCATCGATACGCTGGATGTGCTCATGCTTCACCGGCCCGACTATCTGGCCGATCCGGCAGAGATCGCGCGGGCCTTCACGCAACTGCGGGATGCGGGCAAGGTGCGTTTCTTCGGCATCAGCAATTTTCGTCCATCGCTGGCGGCAGCAGTGCAGGCAGCCTGCCACTTCCCGCTGGTCACGCACCAAGTCGAAATCAGCCTCGCCAAGCTCGACGCGTTCACCGATGGCACCCTTGACCAGTGTCTCGCCACAAAAATGACTCCCATGGCTTGGAGCCCGATGGCCGGAGGCCAGCTTGCCGGAGGCGCGAAACGGCTTTTGCCTTCGCAACAAAACTATCGGATTTCACCCATCGTTGAAGCGATTGACCCCATCGCCAAGGCTCGCGGCGTCAGCCGCAGCACGATCGCCCTGGCGTGGTTGATGAAGCATCCATCGAAGATCATCCCTGTCGTCGGTTCCACCCATCCTGACCGCATCCGCGAAGCAACAAAAGCGGTCGAAATCGAACTGACACGAGAGGAGTGGTACCGGCTGTTTGTGGCTGCGAGCGGTGCGCCGCTGCCCTGAAACGGATTTCGCTTCAGACGGTCCGGCCGCCCGCGTTCCCCGCAACACGGGGCGAATTTCTACGTCGCGATATGCGAACCTGGCCCCAGCGCGTCGAGCTGGCCATTGTCCAGTTCCACCAGGAGCCCCGACCTGACCAGTCCGTCGACGTCCGTCTTCACATCCTGCTCAGCAACCGCTTGGGCGGCAAAATGATCCCGCAGTGTGTGGCGATTCGGTTTATGTCCGCGCCGGGCCGGTGCGCTGGCGAGCGCGAGAATCTCCTGCTGGCGCGGCGTGAGTTGGTCGCGCTCCGAGGGATAACGCGGGTAGCAACGGCAGGCATATTGATGACCGAGGATATCGCGGAAAATCTGCAGACCACGCTGGCTGAGCGCCTGCCGCAACAGCGCCAGAAAATGCCCCGGTTCCTTCTTCTCCTTGTCCCACACCTGATTGCAGGCCCGGCGAATGTCACGGCATTCGAGATGCCGCACGCGAAGCGCGGGAACCGCCAGTTCCGGCTCTGTTTTCTCCACATTGCCGGCATGCGCCTGCCGCACGTGATCCAGCAGCGCCCGTTCATCCACCACGAGTTCGTCGCAGAACGCGCAATGCAGTTCCTCCATGACACTGAGGGACTTCCGCCACGCTTCCACGTCGTCCTGCGAATTGGAGTTTGTCACTTTCGACCGGAACTCATCGAACGGCACCTGGTCGTGGCGCTCCTTGTGATGAGCCACAAGCCGCGCGCTGAATTCGTGGTAGTTGGGAGGACAGAGCAACGCACGGCACAAACCGCATCGGGCCACGAACTGAAAATTACCCTTGGGCGGCTCAACAGCCTTTGGCACGGTCTTGACAGCCTTCCCCGCGTGCTGTTGGCGAAAATGCCGGAACACCAGTTCCGCGCCCGAAAACGCCTGCCCGCACTCGAGGCAAAGATGGAACACCGCCTTGGTGTCGCGCGGCGGCTTCAATACGAACGTCAGCGCGTTCGGCTGGTTCACAAGATTGCGCCACAAGTCAAAAAGCGCATGCGCCCGGCCATCGGCCTTGAGCTTTTGTGCCAGCTTGTCGAGCGGCGGCGACTCCAGCCGCAGCGTGCAAAAAATCACCTTCTCGGCAACAGGTTTCATCTGTCCACTCGTTTCGCGCCGTCGTTGCACCCAATTTCATCCAATTGACGGCGCACGCGCATTCTCCTAGAGTGCCCGCGTGAGTCAACGCTAAAGGATAACGATAACCGACTTTTTCTCATGAGAATCATCCGCTTCACCACCCCTGGCCTGCAGTTTCAGGACGGCTATCATTTCCGCCTTGGGCTGCTCGATGGCGAACGTGTCATCGACCTGACCACCAAGGATCCGAACACCTTCGGCTCAATATCAGGGCTGCTACGGCTGGATGAGCCAGCCGCGGCCGTGGCCGAGGCGATTCAAAACGCCCCCGCCCTGCCGCTGCGGCAAGTGCAATTGGAGGCGCCCATCGATGTGCAGGAGGTTTGGGCATCCGACGTCACCTATCCGAAATGCCGCGACATGCGCGTGGCCGCCGCCGCCAGGAATGGCGGCGCCGTGCTCTACGAGAAGGTCTTCGGCGCGCCGCGACCGGAGTTGTTCTTCAAGGCAACGCCAGAGCGCACCGTCGGTCCCGACCAGCAAGTCCGCATCCGTGTGGACTCCAAGCGCAGCATACCCGAGCCCTCGCTGGCGCTGGTCATCAACTACGCTGGAGCCGTCATCGGCTATACCATCGGCAACGACATTTGCTCGCGCGACCTTGCGGACGAGAATCCCCTCTATCTACCGCAAGCCAGGGTATATCGAGGCAGTTGCGCACTGGGCCCATGCATCCTGCTCAAGGAGGAAGTCGCCAACCCGAAGGCATTGGAGATCACGATGCGGATCGAGCGCGACGATGTGCTCCTGTTCCAAGGACAGGCCGGCGTGGCGGGAATGAACCGCAGCTTTGAGGAACTCGCCGATTATCTGTTCCGCGAAAATGACTTTGTCCCCGGAGTCTTCCTGCTGACCGGCACAAGCATCGTACCGCCCGCGGATTTTGCGCTCAACCACAACGACCTCATTGAGATCGAGATTCCGCCCATTGGCGTGTTGAGAAACACCGTGGAGTGACGCGACAGGCGGGGGTCCGCCGGCCCGGTAGTGTCCTAATTTGAAATCCAAACGGCCCAAATCTGGAAAACATAGCCCAGAATAATTAGGACCAATGCAGACGATGAAATCAGGCGGTAAACGTTCTTTGTTTGTCTAGTTTGTTTGGCGGTTTCCTCTGAGTCGCACGGTGGACTGAGGCGGGGCGCTGGCCGTCCCAAGACGGGAAACACGAAGGTAAAAAATGTGTTTCCGTCTCAACCGAAGTGTGGAACAATGCGCTATCGAAATGGAACGGCAAAGCATCACAACTCGTTAATAACCTGATGACCAAATTCATCGCGAACGAGGTGCTGCCATGACTACGGTTGAGGTCAAAAAAGAGTTGTTAAGCTGGGCTAGAGAGCGAGCCGACTTGCCTGTTGAGAAGTTGTTGAAGCCTTTCCCTAAATATCAAGAATGGGAAAACGGCGAGTCTTGCCCGACGCTAAAGGAACTTCAACGACTAGCTTCCAGACTATATGCCCCGTTGGGCTATTTCTTCCTGAAATCTCCCCCGGAAGAAAAATTGCCAATTCAAGATTTCCGCACCGTTACTGGAGAACCAGTGCTGCGTCCCAGCCCCGAAATGCTGGATACGATATACGCGATGCAGCAACGGCAGGAATGGTATAAAGAGTTCCTGATTGAGGAGGGCGATGAGCCGCTGGTTTTTGTTGCTTCCAAAACCACCGCCGATGATCCTGCGACAATTGCGAATGATATGCGCTCGACTTTGGGGCTGGCCCAAGGGTGGGCCAATGAGTGCCGCACTTGGACCGACGCTCTTGATGAATTGGGAGTAAGGGTTGAGCAGATCGGTGTCTTGACGGTGTGGAATGGAGTGGTGGGCAACAATACGCGCCGAAAACTGGATGTGGATGAATTTCGCGGCTTTGTGTTGTGTGATTCTTACGCGCCACTGATATTCATTAACAACGCCGATTCCAAGTCGGCTCAAATGTTCACCCTCGCGCACGAACTGGCGCACGTATGGTTGGGAAGCAGCGGCGTTGTGAACCTCGAACAACTGGAGCCAGCGAACAACGATATAGAAAAATTCTGCAACAAGGTGGCTGCGGAGTTTTTAATTCCTCAGACTGAGGTTGCGGCTGCATGGGAATCCGCTAGACGCTTGCCTGATCCGTTTGGTCAAATGGCAAGGCGTTTCAAGGTTAGCCAGCTAGTAGCGGCTCGGCGTGTCTTGGATGCCGCCTACATTTCCAAGGCTGATTTTATCGAGTTCTACAAGGAGTATTTGACCGACGAGCGCAGGAAGAAATCTCGTCAGAAAAAAGGCGGCGATTTTTACAATAATTGCAATGTCCGCATAGGCCGCACTTTCGCTGGGGCTGTTTTGCGGGCCACGCATGAAGGGAAGTTGCCCTACGTTGAAGCCTATCGCCTGACGGGACTGAGCGGCACGACGTTTGATAAGTATTTTCGCAAAATCGGCGACGCAATCGGATGAGCAATCCGCCCCCAAACTACTTGGTAGATACGAGCGTGTTTGTTCAAGCGCATCGGAAGTATTACTCCTTCAACCTGTGTCCGGGGTTTTGGAAAAGCGTGGTTTGGTTCAACAAGGAAGGCAAGGTTTTCAGTCTGGACAAGGTTAAGCAGGATATTCTCGCCGGAAGAGAAGAAGACCCGTTGAAACAGTGGGCAAAATCTGCAATGAAATTCGAGCCATCCACCGACCTCGATGTCGTGGCATGGTATGCCAAGATGCAGCAGTGGGCGCAAGCACATCCTCAATATACGGATGCCGCCAAAGCTGAATTTGCCAGCGTATCGGATGCGTGGATTATTGCTTTTGCAAAAGCGAAGAACCTCACCCTTGTAACGGATGAGAGATACGACGCCAAGATCAAGCGGAGAATTAAGATTCCGAATGTGTGCAAAGCACCAGATTTTTCGATTGCCTGCATCACTACCTTTGACATGTTGAAAGCCTTAGGGGTGAAGTTCGATTGGCAATTGTGAGCGCGGGCGCTTTTGAGGGGCTTGATTTCAGATTAGGACACTACCGCCGGCCCCCATCACTTGCCGCCGCCGAATGTCTCGACCGGGAGCGAGGTCCGCGCGCGAACCTGCCCGGCGATGGCATCAAGCTCCGCCTCGCTCAGCGGTTCAACCCAAGACTCAAGCGGTTTGCGCACGACGGTATAGACTTGGACGAGTTTGATCTTCCCACCACCCCGGACGATTTCGTTCAGCCGCTCGCAGTAAGCTTCAATCTCAATGGCAGGCGGCGGCGCGCCATGCAGCTTCATGAAAAGACTCTGGATGACGATGGGGCGTGGGCGCGCGGTAAGCGCGAGGTTCTTCAGGATGCGGTTGAAAGCAATCGCCGTGCGATTGACTTCCTTGAAATAGGGTTCCGTGCCGGCGTCAAGCTTGGCCCAGACCTCGCCCTCGCCTTCGTCCAGCAGTTTGAGTCCCGCCTGCACATCCGCCCGGTCGAGCCCGGCGCCATCCGTAATCAAAACCACCTTTGTATCCTGCAACTTCATTTCGCTCTTCACGCGCGACACGGCCTGAACCACCTCCCGGAACTGACGCACCGTCGTCGGTTCGCCATCGCCGCTGAGCGCGATGTCGTTGATATGAGTGGCCATGTCCATCACGGTGTTGAACGGGTACTCGCTCGCGAGCGTGCCGGAACGAACCAGTTCCACCATCTGCCGCAACTCCCGTTCCAGCGTTGCCAGCACGAGCATCGAGACCTTCGGCGTCGTCGCACGATCCACCTGGCAGTAAACGCAGGAGAAATTGCACGCTTTGTTCGGACTCAGGTTGATGCCAATGGACAAGCCATGGCTGCGGCGCGAGATGACGGGATAAACGTAGTTGAATTCGCGGTAGGTTCGCGGGTGTGAACGGTGGGCGATGGTCAGCCCATTCTTGGTTTTTTTGGCGTCAAGCACCGCGAAAAGTAGCACTGCACCACGCCAAGCGCAATCTGCAGATGCATTCAGGTAGAATCCACTGGAATTACGCCATGTGACACCGCTAGACTCATGCCATGATCCGAATAGCATTACTTTCCACAGCCCACTTGCACGTCAACAGCTACGCGCAGGAAGCGCGCAATTCCCAGGATGTCCAGATTACATGCGTCTGGGACGACGATCCGGCTCGCGGTCAAACCGCAGCCAAGGAACTCGGCGTGCCATTCGATAATGACCTCGCCCATGTGCTTAGCCGCAAGGACGTGGACGCGGTCATCGTCTGCTCCGAGAGCAGCAAGCATCGCACCATCCTCATCTCCGCCGCCCACGCCCATAAGCACATTTTCACTGAGAAACCACTGACCTTGACCCTCGCCGAGGCCGATGAGGTGGCGCGAGAGATCAAAGCCAGCGGCGTAAAGTTCATGATCTCGTTGCCGCAACGCAGCAAGTCCGAGACCTTGCTGCTGAAGAAGCTCATCGACGACGGCACGCTGGGCAAGATCGCAACCGCGCGGTTCCGCATGGGCCACGCCGCGGCGCTGGAGAAATGGTTCAAGAATGGCAGCGCGTGGTTTGGCGATGAAAAGTTCGCCGGCCCGGGCGCGTTGTTCGACATCGCCTGCCATACGCTCGACGCGATGCGCTGGCTGCTCGGCGAGCCGGCCAGTGTGCTCTGCAAGTGCGTCAATTTCAGCGGCGCGTATCCAATCCCCGACAACGGCGTCGTTGTGGTCGAGTTCAAGAACAAGGCCGTCGGCATTCTGGACTTCAGCTACGTGCAGGGCGCCGGGCCGAGCTTCTGGGAGGTTCACGGCACCGAGGGCACAGCCGTGCGCGAAATGCCAGGCCATCCGCCTGTTACCTACATCAAACGTCAAACCGCGGACGGCTTCGCGCCGGCGTGGCAACGCGTGAGAATGCCCAAGCCGCGGCCGAGCGCCTTGCAACAGTGGTTCGCCGCGATCCTCCGCAACGAACCGATGCACATCACCGTGGATGACGCTCGCAACCTCGCGCAATTGCTCGATGCGGCCCGCGCCTCGGCGCGGGAGGGCAGGGAAATAAAGCTCTAGGCCGCGCCCCATGAACGTCGTCACGACGATCTCGCGCGAGTGGAAAAACCGCATGCTGATGCAGATGGTGTTCTGCGTCGGCTTCGGGCTTTGGTTCTTCTACGACGGCTCCGTCACCTACCCAAAACACAACGAACGCATCGCCCAATACAAAGCCGCCGTTGCAAGCGGCGAAACCGCCAAGTGGAGCGCGTTCGCTGCCAAAAACGGCTGGCCCGGTCAGGACCATCCAGCCCCCTACTCTTCCGCCGAGCTCAAGACGCAATTCGTGCTCGGCGCGATCAGCGTCGCGGCGGGCGCGGTGACCATCCTCTGGCTGATTCTCGGCCGGCGGATGAAGATGAGCAGCGACGGACAAACCGTCGTTGGCGTGCGCGGCGTGCGCATCCCGCTGGAGGCGTTCACCAGTGTGGACAAACGAAAATGGGAGCGCAAAAGCATTGCCTATGTCTTCTATGAGCAGGACGGGCAGCGCCGCAGGCTGACGATTGACGACTACAAATTCGTTGGCGCTGAAGACATCCTAAAGCAAATCGAGGAACATCTCGCGAAGAAGCAACCCCCTGCGGCGAACCCCTCCTGACCCTTCGCGCCAACAACAGATCTTCCCGCGGTAACGTGCGCGTCCCGTCGTACTATTTGACATTCTGCCCACGCGTCCCATCATCCCATCCACGGAACGTGTCAACCGGTTCGCAGAGCTTCCGTGCCGGCCTGCGGATATAATTGCAGCCGTTCCCTTACGTTTTTTTCACGGTACATCCGGGATTGCCAAAACGCCTGGAGGACGCATATTCGAGGAACTGACTTTGGTGCTCGAAACGGCACCAACGCAAGTGATGAACACTTTATCAAGAGTTACGCGGCTGCTGTTGCGATTACGGCTTCGGGCATCCGAGATCATCCGCTCAACGGAACTTCAGGCACTGTTGTTTTGGGCTGGTGTCGTTGGATTCCTGGGCGGGATTTCGGCCATTGCATTCCGCCATGCCATCACGGGTCTGCAATGGATGATGACGGGACATGCCGGCAGTTTTGTCGCGATTGCGTCCGGCCTGCCTTGGTTCGAGAGACTGATCATACCAGCCGCTGGTGGACTGGTCGCGGGGCTGGTGTTGCAGTTCGGCCTCAAGTTGACGCGTCACATCCCCTACAACGATTACATGGAAGCCATTACGCTGGGCGACGGGGTGGTGCGCGGCCGGCCAACGCTGGTTAAGAGCTGCTCGTCGTTGTTCTCCATCGCCTCCGGTGGCTCCATCGGGCGGGAGGGCCCTATGGTGCAGATTGCCTCCATGCTGGCGTCGCTGGTCGGCCGGTTCTTGAAAGCCAGCCCACCGCGACTGCGGCTGCTGACGGCCTGTGGCGCGGCGGCGGGCATCGCATCAGCTTACAATGCGCCGATCGCCGGCTCTCTCTTCGTGGCTGAGGTCGTGTTGGGTTCGATCGCGATGGAGAGCTTCGGCCCTCTGGTGTTCGCCTCCGTCATCGCAACACTGACGGTGCGAACATTCTATTCCGCACAATCTGTCTTCCATGTGCCCACGTTCAAGATGGTGTCGGGCTACGAGCTGATTCTGTTCTTGGGATTGGGGATAATTGCCGGCTGTCTCGCGCCGCTGATGCTGCGTTTGCTGGACCTTGCGAAGATCGCGTTTGCGAAGTGGAACGGACCCACGTGGTTGAAACTGACAGCCGGCGGTCTGGCGGTTGGCGCGATCTCGACGTACACGCCACAGGTGTGGGGCAACGGTTACAGCGTCGTCAGTTCGATCCTGCAGACGGAGTGGCTCTGGCAAACGCTGACAGTCGTGTTGATCTGCAAGTTGATAGCTACCGCGGCCTGTTTCGGCTCCGGCGCCGTGGGGGGCGTGTTCACACCCACATTGTTCATGGGCGCCGCTTTCGGCTGCCTCGTTGGGAAACTGATCCACACATTATTCCCCTCGGCGACCGCCGAACCGAATGCCTACGCGCTCATCGGCATGGGCGCGTTGTTGGCAGCCACCACAAAGGCGCCGCTCATGGCAATTCTGATGCTGTTCGAGATGACGCTCGACTACGCGATTGTGTTGCCGTTGATGCTCGCCTGCGTCACCGCTTACTTCATGGCGTGTTCCATCTCGAAATGCTCCGTTTACTCGCACGCCATGGAGACCGGCCACCAGGAGCGTCACAGGTTCTCGCTGACCGAAACCAAGGTCCGTGAGTTGTTGAAACCCGCCCCGCCAGTCGTCAAACCCAATGCATCTTTCGCCGAGATATGCCAGGCGTTCCACAGCAGCAATCACAACAAATTATATGTCATTGGCGATGCACAGCGATTGCTCGGAGTGATTCCGCTGGAGGCCATCCGGCCTCACATTAACGATCCCGGCCTGACCACGCTGGTGATTGCACAGGATTTGCTCGATGAGCATTTCCCGGCGACGACAGCCGACAGTTCCGTGGCGCACGCCATTGAGTTGTTTTCCCGCCGGATGTGCGAGCGTCTGCCGGTGGTGGATAACGAACACCACCGCGCGTTGCTCGGCACCATCTCAAAAACCGATATCCTGCTGGCCCTTGCCGAAAGTAATCGCAGCCGCAACGTGGAGAACAACACCGGTGCGACAGTGTCGCTGACGAACGCGGACGAGTCGCCGCGTTGACTCGCCAAAACCGAAGACTCTTATTCGCCCGTATCTATTGGACGCGGAGTCTGAACACCACACCGTTGCCATTGTTGCCACCATTGCATGCCATTCCGTAGAGGTTGGAGCCAAACAATGTCAGCGAACCAAGCGGACCGCGGCCATCGCCCCTGCCACCCGCAAAGGAATGCAGGATGGTGTAGTTGCTGCCATCAGTGTTGATCTTGAAGATCACGCCTCGATCCATGCTTCCACCGAACTCCGTCATTCCGTAGAGGGTGGAATTGTGTAACGTCAACGAACCGCGCGGGGAACTGCCGTCGCCTTTTCCACCGGCAAAGGAGTGAAGGATGGAGTAACCGCGGCCATCGGCGCCAATTTTGAACACCACGCCTTGATTGCCGCTTCCGCCAAATGCTGTCATTCCGTAAAGAGTGGACTCCGATGAGGTCAGCGAGCCATAGGGACTGCCACCATCACCTCTGCCGCCGGCAAAAGAATGCAGAATGGTGTAACCACTGCCGTCGGTATTCATCTTGAACACCACACCCTTGTCGTTTCGCCCACCGCCCACCGTCATCCCGTAGAATTTGGAATCTGACAGCGTCAGTGAGCCAAGTGGATTGCGGCCATCTCTGCCCCCGCCGGCAAATGAATGAAGGTTGGTATAACCGCTGCCGTCGTTGTTGATCTTGAACACCACGCCACTGTTTTCTCTGCCGCCGTCCTCCGTCATTCCGTAGATAGTTGAGCCGGATAAAGTCAGCGCGCCATTCGGGCGCAGGCCGTCGCCCCTGCCGCCAGCAAAGGAGTGCAAGATAGTGTAGCCGCTGCCGTCGCAATTGACTCTGAAAACAGTGCCGTAGTCTTTGCTTCCCCCTTTGAGCGTCATTCCGTAGAGGGTGGAGCCAGCCACGGTCGGCGCGCCATACGGAAAGGCTCTGCCACCATATCCTGTAGGAAAACGGTCAGGGATGCTTAAGCTAAAGGAATGGAAGTTGGTGTAGCCGCTGCCATCACCGTTCAACTTGAAGATCGTGCCGTAGTCGTCCTTCCCGCCGCTGCTCGTCATTCCGTAGAGAGTGGACTCAGACAATGTCAGTGATCCATACGGAAAGCCCCCATCGGCATTCGCTATGGCGAAATGGTGAAGAATGGCAAGCTGCGCGCGTGCGGTGACGGCTGTAAGCACCATCATCACGCCGAGCGTGAGAACAATCTGGTTAACACGCAAAACCCTCATGGGTGTCCTTTCCCGGGCTCCGCAGTTTCGAGGTTCATGGCTCGATATCTCCTCGCGATTACAGCACAACCTCCATCCACCCATCCACTTTGGCAAGAAGAACTGATGCGGGCACGGTTCATCTGTATGCCACCGGCGGTTGTATTCCTCAGTGACGCTACGGGGACAACCGGTCGCGTGTGCCCCCCAAAAAAAGCAACTGAGGCGGTTGCGCCATCGCACAACCGCCTCGTGTCGGTTCTGGAATCAGGTCCGGGCCTTCACTTCATCCACGGACATCCCGGGCATGCGCCACAAGCTGGAGCCGTCGTGCCGAGCGGACAATTGGCCCAACAGCCCTGTCCTCGGCCACCGCACCACGCCGGGCCACCGCAACGACTCGCAATCTGCTGTTGCAGTTCCTTGTTCTGGGTCATCAACTCACGGAACTGTACCCGCAGCTTCTCCAGAACAGCCTTCTGCGCATCCAACGCCGTGGAGCTTGCACCATTCTTTTGCAGCGTGGCCAAAGCCTTCTGTTCATCACGAATCTCCGTCTGTAACTTCGTCACCTGTTCGATGAACGCCTTCTCCTTTGCGTCAGCCGGTGTTACGCACGTCAACCAGCAACCCGTGCCTGGGCCAGTGTTTTGATAACACCAACCGCGTCCCTGACCGCACCAACCGCGTCCCTGGCCACAATAGCCGCGTCCCTGCGCAAAACCGGATGCCGCCGTCAACGCCAGCACCAAACCGCCCATCATCAGAATCTGCCATGTTCGTTTCATCGTCATTCTCCTTCTCATCGTTCGCCGCCAAACTTCATTCTGTTGTCACGGTAGAGAAGACGAGCTGTCCCATCGGCGCATTCCATTTATTTCAGACACGGCGTCCGGATTTCACCATGGACACCATTCGGCCTTGACGGAGCACGGTTTTGAGCATATTCTCATAACCATCCGCTCTGTTTGAATATTTATGCCAAGACCTTGTTGCCTAAGACATGTTCGGAATCTTCCGGCGGCCGTTTATTTCAAGCCGCGAGGGATTCCCATGATCGAGTTGGAGCAAGTCACCCTCACGCTCGACGAAGTGGAGGCGTTACGGCTGGCGGATTTGGAGGCGCTCTATCAGGCGCAAGCGGCGCAGAAGATGAAGGTGTCGCGCGCGACTTTTGCCCGGATCGTCGAGCAGGCGCGTCGGAAAGTGGCCGAGGCCCTGATCCACGGCAAGGCAATCTGCATGGAAGGCGGGTCCGTGGTCCTGAAAGGAATGAACACAATGCCAAAAGGTGACGGAACCGGCCCTGCCCCAAGCGGACAGGGGATGGGGCGAGGAATGTGTAGATGCGGACAGCGCCACGGCGCCAGACGCAGTGGCTGTTGCGGCGGGAAAGCGAATCCCGGGCAGGTTTGCTGTTCAACCAAAACGGCATCCGTCTGCAAACAAAAGAAAGGCAAATAAATAATCATGAGACTTTGTATTCCAGTTGCAACAGATGAAGGGTTGAACAGCATCGTATACGGGCATTTCGGGTCGGCCCCATTGTTTGTGCTGGTGGACTCGGAAACGATGACCGTGGAACCCCTAGCCAACCGTGATCAGACTCACGTCCATGGGGCCTGCAATCCCCTGCGGGCGCTGGCAGGCCGGCAAGTGGACGCGGTGGTCGTCGGCGGCATTGGCCCAGGCGCGGTGAACGGTCTCCAGCGGGCTGGCATCGCTGTCTATCAATCCCCCGCACAGACGTTGGCCGAAGCCGTCGCGCAATTCAAACAAGGCCGCCTTCCCAAGATCGGTTTGGAGAATGCTTGTAGCTCGCATGGCGACGGCGGTTGCGCTCATCACTAAACCCGGCTGAAACATGGAAATCAAAGAAACCAAGCCAACCTTCGTAGTCTACGTCTGCGGCGGCTCGGCCGACGTGGGTGAGTTGACCGACCGCGCCGCGCGGCAAATGAGCCGTGATGGCATCGCCAACATGTCGTGTCTGGCCGGCATTGGCGCACGCGACGGGGACATGATGTTCAATGCCGAATACGCAACCCGAGTGCTGCTGATGGACGGCTGCCCCAAGGCTTGCTCGCGGCGCACATTTGAGAACGCCAATTTGCACCGTTTTGTTCATTTCGACATGAGCGCCGTCGGCTTGCTCAAAGGCCAAAGCCCGGTAACCGAAGAGAACATCCGTCGCGTAGTCAGCAAAGCCACCACGATGCTGACCGGCGCGGCATCGCAGACCCGAAAAACATGACCACGCCCCACCTGCGCAGACGAAAGTCGCTGAAGGCAAAGTCACGCGCGGCAGAGCGGGCCAACCACCGCCAACTGCTCGAACGGGAAACGTTCTTCCGCACATTCGGCTACGACCTCCCGAAGGGCATCGCCTTTGCCTTGGCCCAGTCGTTGCCGTTGGGTGGATCGGTTCTCGAAATCGGCACCGGCAAGGGGCGCTTCCTCGTTGAATTAACCAAGCACACCACGGCTATCACTACCGTGGACATTGCTGTCGAAGAACAAGCGTGCGCCCGGCTCAACGCCCGTTTTGCCGGCGTGGAAGATCGAATCAAGTTCGTTCTCCGGGACGCTGCCCGGCTGCCGTGGCGGAACGGCGCATTTGATGCCGCAGTGACCTTCAACGCAATGCATCACATCCCGCATTTCCAGCCGGTGTTGAAAGAAGTATTGCGCGTGGTCAAACCCGGCGGCAAAATCGTTCTCGCTGACTTCAGCCCGCGCGGATTTCAAATCATGGATCGCATTCATCGCGCCGAAGGGAAAATCCATCAGCACGAAGTCCATCATTTCCGCGACCTGCAACGTTTCCTGCGCAAGCGCGGCTTGGTCACGCGACTGAGCAAAGGTTGCAACCAGGAAGTGCTGGTGGCGACTCTGCCTTGCGCCAGTGTCTGAACCGCATAGGAGCTTTCCACTCATGAACGAACACATCTCTCTGACAATCCTCGTCGAGAACAGCGTCAACGCGCGCGGCCTGTTGGCAGAACACGGTTGGGCGGTTTGGATCCAGGCGGGCGCGCAGAGTCTGCTGTTTGATACCGGCCAGAGCCAGTTGCTACAGGCCAACGCACAGACCTTGGGAGTGTCTTTGCAGAAAGCACAATCTGTTGTGCTGAGCCACGGCCATTTCGATCACACCGGCGGACTGGCCACAATTCTGAGTGCGTCGCCGCAAGCCAAAGTCTTCGTTCATCCGGCGGCCCTTGCGGCTAAATACGCTCGCCGTGACGATGGCCGCACGGTACCTGCCGGCATGACCGCGGCCGCGGCGCGAGCTTTGCGCGCGCAGGAAGCTTCGGTGCACTGGACCACGGACGTCACACAAGTCGCTGACGGCATCTTCGTCACCGGCAAGATCCCCCGGCTCACACTATTTGAAGACACGGGTGGCCAGTTCTTTCTCGATGAGCAATGCATCCAGCCCGACCCACTGAGCGACGACCAATCCCTGTTCTTCGAGACAAGAGAGGGCATCGTAGTCATCCTCGGCTGCGCCCATGCTGGCGTCATCAACACCTTGCAGTACATTCGCCGGATTACCGGCGGCAAACCCATTCACACTGTCCTCGGTGGAATGCACTTGCTCAACGCCAAGCCGGAACGAATCGAGCAGACAATCCAAGCATTTCGACAGCTTGGCATTCAACGAATTGGCCCGGCTCATTGCACGGGCATGGCTGCAACAGCCCAGTTATGGTCAGCTTTTCCCAACAGTTGCGTTGCTTGCAGTGTTGGGACGCGGCTGGAATTTGCCGGGATTTGAGGGCAGGATTCAGACAGTCAGCAATCCCAAGCCAATCATTGATGAACAGTCGCCAGAACAGGAACAATCACAATCTGGAGAATAAATATGTCCAAGATCAGTCGCAGAAAATTCATTGGTAACGTTGCCGTTGCGGGAACTGGCGCGTGCGTTTGCAGTCTCAGCAGTTGCGCCACCTTCACCAAGGTCGGGAACACGCCGCCGATTCCGGCTGACGCCTATGTCATCGCCAGCAACACGTTGACGATTTCTTTGGAAAAAGCCCCGGCGCTGGCAAAGACCGGCGGTTCCGTCAAGATTATCGACGCGAAACTGCCACAACCCATGATTGTCGCACGAACCGGCGATGGTGATTATGCCCTCGTCTCCATCAAGTGCCCCCACCGTGGCGCGGAAGTGGAATACCAGCACGACGCAAAGGAGTTTCGTTGTTCAAGCCTGGGCCATTCGACCTTCAAAGCCGACGGCACATTCATCAAAGGCTTCGCAGGGAAATCGCTGACGAAATTCGACGCTCACCTTGATCCGACAAACAAGAGCCGTCTGATCGTCAAGCTTTCCTAGCCACGCACGAGGTCAGTGGCCGGTCATGGACCATCCTGTACGATGGTCCATTTTCTCGATCTCACTGCCCTGCTGACGTGTCACTGGCAGCAGCAGGAACACGACCACAAGCACCAACCCGACGCTCCCCCTGCCCAGCAGCCCCCAGAACCGGCCGTCGCTTCCCACTTTCTTTACCCACGCCCAGTTCAAGACCAGATGCGCCACCGTTAGCGCGATGACTGCAAGCGCGATCCACAAATGGACATCGCCCCAATCATGCCGCCCCAAGCCGAGAAATTCCAAGCCACGACCGCCCCGGCTGCCCGGCGGCATGCGGAAGGATAACAACAACCCGGTGCCGGTAAGGGCGCAAAATCCTGCGTACAACAGCCAGTTCACCATCCGCATCAGTCTTGTTTTCATGCCGTGTTCGTCACTCCTTTTCGTTGTTCCAGACGAAAAGACGAGACGCACCACCGGCGCATTCCAATTATTTGATGCTGTCGGCAATCCTGGACAATTCCGCTTCCGGCAGATCACCGATGAGGACGTATGACAGGTCGCCAACCTGCCTGACGAGCATCCGGCCCGGTTGGGTCGCCAGCAATTCGCAGTTTCGCCCACCGCCGCGGCCTTTTCCCCATCCAAAGCCACGGCCGCGGCCGCGCCCGGGGCATTGCGTGAAACGCTCGAATACCGAAACGCTGTTCAGTCCATCCACGTAGCGTAGTTGCGCGGACGGCGTGCCGCAGCGGCAGTGGTAAAGATGAAGTCCATCCAGTGCAAAGCCCGGCGGCAAATACGCCGGTTCACGCACGTTGAACCCCACCTCTTTGGACAGTCTCTCACGGTCCCAGTGCTTGCCGGGTTCATTCCCGACCGTGACCTTCTTCCAGTCGTCAGGCACCTCGAAGAGGCTGCCATGCAGCGTGGGCTTCCAGTCGATGTCCGTGTAGAAAGTCAACGCCGTCAGTTCGCCATCGCAGCTGTAGTACTCCGAACGCAAAATGAGGTTGGTGGCTCGATCCACCCAGACTTTCTTTGACGGGCGGCCCGCCTCGCGATGTTTGATCACCAACACGTCTGCTGCACGGCCTATGATCGACTCCGTTCGCTCGGCCGTCACCGTGTAATTCTTCAACAACAGGTCGAACACGCCGGCATCCCGGCATGAGCAATCGATACACGCGATCTTCTGCGCGGGGTCCAGCCGGATGACCGCATCGCCCTTCTCGATCATCACCAGTCCCTTCAGCGCCGGGGCTTGGTATTCCCAGCGACAGCAGCCGGGCTTTCGGCACACCACAACCTGCGACGACACGGAACTCTGCCGGGAGAAGGTCGCCGTGTTCAACGTCGCGCGCAACGTGAGCCGTTCTTCCGCGCCCTGCGCCGCTCGCAACCGCTCCGCCGGCCCGGTTGACGCCGACAAGCCGGTGTCGTCCGCCCCCGAAGCCGCCAGAGCCATTGCCACCATGCTGGTGAATAGAATCGCTCGCATCATTGTATCTCCCGGCCCATCTGGCTGCGGGCCAGCATCACACCCAGCGATGCCTTGTCGCTCAACGGGTCGTTCCACGCCAACATGCCGTGGCGCTGGATGAAGTCCTGAGTCTCGTCATCCTCCGCCGGCGCAAACCGGGATACCGTCAAGAGCAATGCCACCGCTGCCACCGCTGTCGCCGCCATCCCCGCGTAAGCCAGCCGCGGCCACCGCGCCGGGAAAAGCATTTCCCACCAAGGCACGCGCACCGGTTCGGGCTCGGGCGCTTCGATGTCACGGCGAATGGCATTCCAGAGCCCCGCGGGCGCTTCTTCCGGGGGCAGTGCATCAAGCACCGTGCCCACCTGTTGCAGCAAGTGCAGTTCGCGCCGGCAGGCCGGGCACTCCGAAAGATGGCGTTCGATCTCCGCGCGCTCAGACTCTTGCAGCGCGCCGACCGTGAAGTCGGCCAGTTGATTTTGGATGTCTTTGCAGCATTTCATACACGCCTCATTCCTTCACCAACGGGTCCAGAGTCCTGCGCAACGCCTCCCGCGCCCGCGCCAAACGCGACAATACCGTGCCGGACGAGATGCCCAATACCTCGGCAATGGCCGTGACCTCCAAACCTTCCAAATGATGCATGGTCACAACGGTCCGGTGGATTTCCGGCAACCGTTCCACGGCACGCCGCACGAACTTCTGCATATCCTCTGACAGCACGATCTGCCCTGGTCCCAGCGACCAGTCGGGAATCTCCAGCGCGGCGGGCGATTCCTCATCTTCACCCGGCGCGTCCAGCGAAACCGTCGGCTTTTCCATCCGCTTCCGGCTGTCGCGCACGGCGTTCAGAGCGATCTGATGCAACCACACCAAAAACGCCTTGTCGGAACGCAGGTTTTTCAATGCGCCCCACGCCCGCACGTAGGCCTTCTGCGTCAGATCAGCCGCATCTTCGGAATTCGTCACCATGGATCGGACAAAGTTGTAGATCCGGCGGTGGGTCGCGCGAAACAGCTCGCCGAACGCTTCCACATCGCCTTCGCGCGCCCGCGACACCAATGCCGGGTCGGAAGTTTCCATATGCTCATTCTGACTCATGACAGGACGACCCTCGTCGCTGGCAGATTCCATCTTTTTTTGCCCGTCACCCGCCAGACCTCCTCACGCACGGTCAACTAAGCCAACCCGCCAGCCGGGCCTTCGCATCCTCGTCTGCGCACGCGGCGAGAACTTCGCCGAAATAGACGCGATGGAAGTCACCATGTGGATAAAACGTCGTCACGATCGCCTGCTCAAGTCGTTGAGGCTCCACCTCATTCGTATGGACGACGCGGCACTCGTAGCTGATGACTGCCTGCTCGATCAGCGGCACCTTCACCTCTTGCGCCGGCGTAACCGTCATGCGGGTCTCGGCAAACTTGTCCGTAGTGCGCCCCGACGCCGAGCCGCAAATTTGGATCGCTTCAACGAACTCCCGGGGCATTACGTTCACTGTGAATTCGGCATTTTGCTCCAGCCGGCTGAAACTGTACCGGCTCGGCCTCACCAACACCTCCAGGATCGGCTTGCCCCATAGCACGCCGCCCACCAACCAGCCTATGGTCATCGGGTTCGGCTTGCCGTCCGCGCCCGCCGTGCACAGCAGCAGTCCGCCGCGCGTCAGCGCCGTCATTGTTTCCTGCCACAGGTCGAAAGGTCCAATCGATTGCTTGCTCATAGGTATTTGCTCCACACACGTTCCTGATGCACAAGGTCCTTCAATTCCCGCCGCGGTCTCGCCGACGGTTGCTCAGCGGCATAGCCAATCGGCAACACGGCGACTGGACGCAATGTGCCCCTGGCATCCACCGCCGCCGCCACCGCCGCATCGTCATACGCGCCGACCCAGCAACAGCTCAATCCCAGCGCCGTCGCCGCCAACTCGGCGTAGGCGCAGGCAATCGTGGCATCCTGCACACAGTAAAGCTTCGCGCCGCGATCGGCGTACCGCTCGCGGTTTCGGTCCTGTGCAGCCAGGAACACCAGCACCACCGGCGCTTCGGCAATGAACGCCTGGTCCCATGCCGCCTTGACGAGCTGTTGTTTCCGCTCGGCGTCCCGCACGAGCACAATCTCGTAAGCCTGCCGGTTGCCGGCCGACGGCGCTGCGTTGGCCGATTCCAGAATACGCTGCAGTTTCTCCTCTTCCACCGCGCGTTGTTGATAAGCACGAACCGAGCGGCGGTCTTTGATCACTTTAAAGATATCCATGTTGTTCCTTTCCCAAATAAACCAGATGCGCCGGACAATCGCAATCGCTGGAGCCAAATCCCGGCACCACCACCCGCGCACCAGCCAACCGCATCGTCCGCGCGTTCCACGAACACTCCAACCGCTGCCGCGTCGCCCGCGCCTCGATCCGCGCGATATGCGCATGCCGCAGCAGGTAGTCGATATGCCAATGCATCTTCTTCCGCCGCCGCTGGTGCCGGGCCAGACGTTGTCGAAGCCCGCCGAGCGCGCTGCCGGTGTAAACGTAGACGCCCGGCGGAAAATCGAAAGTCCCCAACTTCCCCACCGTCAGCCGTGACGCCTTGGGCAATTCGATCCAAAGCTGGTAAACACCCGGCGTACGCGCTGTTTCTTGGATGGGCTGTTTGCGCTGCATGTTGATGTATCCCGTCGCTGTGCAGCTACCACCTTCTTCCCGATAACGCAAGGCCGCCAACGTCGTTGCGCCAACGTCCGTGTCTTCGTATGCTACGCCCATGCTCAATCGCCTGCTCGTATTGCCAATCGCGCTTATATCGCCCGCCCATGCCGTCTCTGCCGCCAGTTGGAGCAACATCGGCCCCGGCGGCGGCGGATGGATTCCCTGCGTGGCCGTCAGTCCACACGACTCGCGAGTCGTGTATGCCGGCTGCGATGTCGGCGGCTTCTTCAAATCCACCGATGCCGGCATGAACTGGCGCATCTGCAACACGGGCCTTCACGACCTCTATGTCGAAGTCATCGCGCCACACCCGCGCGACCCTAAGGTTATCTACATCGGCACCGAAGGCGGCGTGCACAAGTCCACCGATGGCGGCGAGTCGTGGCAATGGCAGCGGGAGGGTTTTCCACCATTGCAGCGGCACACTTTCAGCGCTCCCATCGGCGCGTTGGCGATTGACCCGCAGCAGCCCGACACGATTTACGCGGGTATCGGCCGGCCGCGCTGGAAGAAAGGCGGCGTTGGCACGATCTACAAAACCACCGACGGTGGCGCGCATTGGAGCATCGCAAACCCGAATGGCGGCGGCATGGATCGCGAAGCCCTTGTCAGCGACCTCGTCGTTCATCCGCGCGAGAGCCGCCGAGTGTTCGCCGCGACTAATCGCGGCCTCTATCGAAGTGACGATGCCGGCGCAACATGGCGGCTGCTAAGCAAAGGTCTTCCCCACAACCACACCCGCCGCGTCGGGCTCTGCGCCAAGCAGCCCGATGTGATGTACCTGACGCTGCGCACCGAGCCGGGCAAATCGCCGTGGCAAGGCGGTGTCTATCGCAGCGACGACGGTGGCGAGACGTGGGCACCGCGGCTCGAAGGATTGGCCAAGAACGTCGGCAAACCCGGCGCGCACTCCGCGATGACCTCGAACGTGGACCGGCTCGTGGTGCATCCCACCGATCCCAACATTGCCTATGTGGGCGACACGGCATGGGTGTCCGCTTTCACCTATCGTACGACCGATGGCGGCCAGCACTGGCAGCGTGTGACGTTTCGTCCATCGCCCCGCGCAAAACAGTCGAACATGGACTACGGCTGGATCACCATGTGGGGGCCCACTGTCATGGGTCTCGCGATGGATTCGCGAGAGCCGGACACACTCTATTTCAGCACGTCGGGCCTCATCTTCCGCACAGCAGACCGTGGCGAGCACTGGACGCAACGTTACACGCGCCCTGCCGAAAAACCGGCTGGTGCGCCAGAATCGCCGACCGGTTGGTGGAGTGGCACGGGATTGGAGGTCACGTGTGCGCATGAGGTCGTCGTTCATCCGCGCGACCCGAAGCGGATTTACCTCTGTTACGCCGACATCGGTTTGGTGCAGTCATTCGATGGTGGCCGCACATTCGCCCACACCGTCGCCGGCATGAAGAACTCCGGCAACGTCTTTACCCTCGCGTTCGACCCGGACGACCCGCGCATCGTTTTCGCTGGCACCGGTTGGTGGGAGCATAACGCCGGCGATGTTTGCCGCTCGGATGACGGTGGCATGACGTGGCGCGTCGTCGGCAAGCCCGACACCGGTCTGCCCGATGGCCAGACACGGCACCTGATTGTGGATCGTTCCAGTCCAGCGTCGGCGCGGAGGATCTTTGTCAGTGTGAAAGAGCACGGCGTCTTCTGCTCTGAAGACGGTGGCGCAAGCTGGCAGCCACGTAACAACGGCCTGCCCAAGAAGGACGTTCGCGGTCTGGCACAGCATCCACGCGAACCGGCGGTGTTGTTGGCATTGTTGGACGATAACGCCGGCTTCTTCCGCAGTGATGACGGCGGGCAAAACTGGCGGCGGCTCGGCGACTTTGCGTGGGCCGACCCGCGGGCGCTCGCCGTCTGCACGTCCGATCCGCAGCGGCTTTACGTTGCCGCCCGCGACAGGTTCAAAGACCGCAAGCTGCATCCCGGCGGCATCTTCGCTTCGCGCGACGGCGGCGCGACGTGGACGCGGGTTCTTGAAGATCGCTTCATGGCCTCGGTGGCCGTGGACCCGCGCAATGCCGACACCGTCTATGCCGGTGGCGCGGACCATCCGTATCACGATGAAGCATTGGGTCGCGGCTTAATGCGATCGCGCGACGGCGGCCGCACGTGGCAATCGCTGAACGCGCCGGAGTTGGCCTGCACGAAGATCGCTGCGATCACCGTGGACCCGCACCAGCCTTCGCGTCTCTACATCAGCACCTCGGGCAACGGCGTATTTGTGAGGGACGAGTGACGGCACAATGACGGAAACAACTACCGTTTTCGCAGCAGTTGGCGCAGAATAATACAACGGCAGGTTGAGGGACGATTATGAGCAGCAGAGCCAGATTTGTTTCAGTCATCGGCGGAACCGCTTTGGTTGTAGCCTTCGCATTAGTTGGTTGCGATTCGTGCCAAAACGGTGCGACGTCGCAATCGAAACAGGCTGCGACTGTCCGCGAGCCTGCCGTGGCGGGACTTTTCTACCCCAAGGACCCGCAAGAACTGTCGCGTACGATTGATATGCTGCTTGCAGCCGTCCAACCGTCCTCCGTCAACGGCGAACTCAAGGCGATTATCTGTCCGCACGCCGGTTATCCGTATTCCGGCCTCACAGCCGCCTTCGCCTACAAGGTATTGGCAGGCCGCGACGTGAAGACCGTCTTTCTGCTTGCAGGCAGCCACTACGTGGCGTTCCAGGGCGCATCGGTCTGCGCAGCAGACATCTACCGCACCCCGCTGGGCGACGTGAAGATTTCCGACAAGTCAAAGGCGCTGGCAAAACTCCCGCCGTTCATGCTGGAGCCGCGTCTGCCGATGCGCCGTCCGGATTGGTCAGTCCAATCATCGCGGCCCGTGCCACCGCCGGGCGAGGACACGCCGGAGACGTGGGAACATTCCGGCGAGGTCGAGGTGCCATTCCTTCAAAAGGTCCTCAAACCCTTCGAGTTAGTCTCGGTGGTCTTCGGCCAAACCGATCCGGACGCTGCCGCGCAGGCACTTGCTGGAATGCTCGACGACAAGTCCCTCGTCGTCGTCAGCACCGACCTGAGTCATTACCATCCTTACGATCAAGCCCGGCAGTTGGACAGCCGCACCGTGAACGCCATTCTCAACATGGCTCCCGACACCATCGCCGGCGAAGACGCTTGCGGCTGCATGCCGGTCCGCACGCTGCTCCATCTCGCAAAGATGAAAGGATGGAAGCCGAAGCTGCTCGATTATCGCAACAGCGGCGACACCTCCGGCAACAAGAACCAGGGCGTCGTGGGCTACACCGCCCTTGCGTTTACCGCGCCGGAACAGGAGAACTTCACCAAGGAGGAACGCAAACAACTGCTCGATCTCGCCCGCCGCACCGTCAAGGAAGTCGTTACAGCCAGCCGTCTCCCCGTCGTCGACCCAAAAACACTTCCGGCCAAGTTCGCCGAACCGAAAGGTTGTTTCGTGACGCTCACCGAGAATGGCGCGCTACGCGGCTGCATTGGACACATCATGCCACAGATGCCGCTTTATCAGGCTGTCATGGAGAATGCCCAGAGCGCCGCCATGCGTGACCATCGTTTCCAGCCGGTGCGCCCCGACGAACTCGAAAAACTCCAGGTCGAGGTGAGTGTGCTGACCGTGCCGCAACCGCTGGCGTTCAGCTCGCCGGACGACCTGCTCGCCAAGTTGAAACCGCATCGCGACGGCGTCGTGTTACAGATCAACGGCCGCGGCGCAACGTATCTGCCGCAAGTCTGGGAGCAGATTCCGGACAAGGTCATTTTCCTCAACACGCTCTCGGAAAAAGCCGGCTGCGCGCCCGACGCTTGGCGCGGTCCCGGCACCGCCGTCGGCATCTACCACGTCGAGGCGTTCAAGGAATCGGAGCTGTAATATGACCGCCGCGGACACGCCGCCGCCCTGCCCCGGCCGCGCAAGCCGCCTGCTGCTGTCCGCCGTCGGCGGCCTTGGCGCGGCGGCCGTCATTGCGCAGTTGGTGCTGATGCGCGAGATGCTCGCGGCGTTCGCCGGCAACGAAATGGTGCTCGGCATCATTCTGGGCAATTGGCTCCTGCTGACTGGCGCGGGCGCATGGCTGGGCCGCGCGTCGGGCCGCCTCCGGAACCGCGAGGGTGCGTTCATCGCGGCGCTGATCTTCATCGCCATCGCGCCGCTCGTGCAGGTTTTTCTGCTCAGCGTCCTGCGCAACGCCATCTTCGGACGCGGCATCCAGGTTGGTCTCATCGAAACCGTGCTCGCCAGCTTTGTGGTGTTGCTCCCCTTCTGCGTCGCGTCTGGATGGCTGTTGACGCTGGCCTGCTCCGTCGTTGCGGAGAAAGACGACACCTCCGGCATCGGCCGCGTTTATGTCGCCGACTGCATCGGCAGCATCGCCGGCGGCGCGTTGTTCAGCTTCGTGCTCGTGCGGTTGTTCGATCACCTTGGCATCCTCTATTTCCCGGCGATGCTGAACCTGCTGCTCGCGGGCGCACTGGCGATGTGTTTCGGAAGGAAACTCCTGCTCGGCATCGCCGCGGTCCTCGTGGCGGCGCTCGTGGGTGTCATCGTCTTTGCCAACGCCGACGCGCTGGCCACGGCAATCCAGTTCGAGGGCCAGCATGTCGTCTTCCGCGGCAACTCCCCCTACGGCAAACTCGTCGTCACCGAGTCCTTCGGCCAATACAACTTCATCGAGAATGGCCTGCCGATCACCTCCACCGACAACACCCAGCAGGTCGAGGAAACCGTCCATTACGCAATGGCGCAACGACCCAACGCGCGGCGTGTGTTAATCGTCTGCGGCGGCGTCTCTGGCACCGCCCGCGAAGCTCTCAAATATGGCGTCACCGAAGTCACCTGCGTCGAACTCGACCCGCTCGTTATTGAGGCGGGCCGCCGGTTCCTCCCAGCCAACCTCAGCGACCCACGCATCAAGTTCGTCAACACCGATGGCCGGCTCTTCGTGAAACAAACCACCGAGCACTACGACGTGGTGATCGTGGACGTGCCCGACCCGTCCACGTCGCAGCTCAACCGCTTCTACACGGCGGAATTTTTCGGCGAGGTCAAGCGCGTGCTCACCGACGGCGGCGTGCTATCGTTCGGGCTGGGCCGCTACGCGGACTACGTCAGTCCGAAACTGGCGCGCCTTCTCACGTCGGCGCGGCGCACACTCGACACGGCGTTCAAGAACACGCTGGTGATTCCCGGCGGACGCGTCTTCTTCCTCGCCTCTGACGGCCCGCTGCACGAAGACATCGCCGCGCGCGTCGAGGCGGCAGGCGTCCCTACCCGCCTCGTCAACCGCCATTACCTCAAAGCCATGCTCGCGCCCGACCGTATGGAGGATATGCGCCGCGCCACCGGACAATCCGCCACCGTGAACCGCGATTTCAGCCCCGTGCTCTACTACTACCACCTGCTCCACTGGATGAGTCAGTTTAAGTTGCGATTCGGCCTGCTGGAGGTGGCGCTGCTGGTATTGCTGGCGGTCTATCTGCTCCGTCTTCGCGCCGCGCCGCTGGCGGTATTCGCGGGGGGCTTCGCTGCGTCGGGATTGGAGGTCGTGTTGTTGCTGGCGTTCCAGATTCTCTACGGCTCCGTCTATCAACAACTCGGCATCATTGTCACTGTCTTCATGGCAGGCCTGGCGGCAGGAGCTTTTGGGATGATGCGTCCTGAATGTGGGAGGGGCCTCTGCGCCCCAACCGAGAGCGACGCGGCCCGGCAAGCCGGTCGGGGCGCTGAGGCCCCCCCCACATTCAACCAAGCATCTGTGCGTCGCCGACGACAACTGGCCCGACTCGCGTTCGCCGTTGCGGCATATGCGGCGTTGCTGCCGCTCTGCCTGATGGCGCTCGCTCGTATCAGCGACAACGGTGGATTCTTCCTCGTGCAAACGGTCATCGCGCTGCTCACGATCCTCCTAGGTGCGCTCGTCGGCATGCAGTTCCCTCTGGCGGGAAGGGTCGGTGCTGATGGAGCCGGCATCGATTTCCATGCTGCGCCTGAACAAACTGTAGCGTCGGTCTCTAACCGCCGAAATCCCCCACGGAATACACAGCCGGCGGTCATAGACCGCCGCTACAGTTCGGGAACGGATTCCACCCTCACCGCGTCGCGGCTTTACACGGCGGACTTCATCGGCGCGTGCCTGGGTGCGTTGCTGCCGAGCACGTTACTCATCCCGCTCATCGGTGTCCCCGCCGTCTGTCTTCTTATCGCCGCCTTGAACGCTGTTGCGGGTATCGTGGTACTGAGAAGCAGCCACAGATAAACGCTAATTGAGGAACGGAAGCCGAAGGTGTCCGACCATCTCTTGACGCCGGGAATGTGACGGAAGTTTTACCGCCTCGTTCAGATTTTGATGAAGGTCTTCTTGCGGTATAGGAAATACATGATCAGCCACATCACCGCCATGGCCGCCACCGCTTGAATGAATGCCTGAACATTGGGCAGACACAGACTGCATACTCCCCCGACGAAGACATTCCCGATCAGCCGGAAATCAAACAGATGCGCCATCATGTAAACGGCGATCGAATTGGCCCCGAACACCACAAAGAAGAATGCCCACCTTCCACGCCCCATCACATCGATGATCTGAAAGAAGGCCGCCAGCAGGAGCGTCGTCAATCCACAGGTCACCAGCACAAACGAACTCGTCCACAAGCTGCGGATGATCGGGAATCCAAAACTCCAGACCACGCCGGCCAGCACCATGACCAAACCCCAGAGGAGCAGCACTTTCACCTTGTCCTCTTTCTTCCGCTGGCCAGTCACGATGTGCCCCACCAACACACCCAAAAGCATGTTGGCGATGAACGAAATCGTGGCCAAGACCTGCCATGAACCTGGTTTGTGGAACGGGCCCAGCACCATGTTATCGATGTAAATCCCCAGATTCATCTGGCTTGAGTAACGTTCCCCTTGCCAGCCCGGGACCGGGACGAACATGAACAGCGCCCAATACCCCACCAGCAACGCTCCGGCCAGAATGCACTGCGTCCGCATGCTGGTATGCAGGACCAGCATCGCGCACACCAGATAACCGATGCTGATGTACTCCAGCACGTTGTTGTAAAGCGGCATGTGGTCGAACTTAAGACTCAACAGGTGCCCGCCCGCAATCAGCCCCAGCAAAAACAGGATCACCGACCGTTTGATGATGTGCAGGTGAATGGTCTTCATGTCCGTCACCATGCGCCGGTTCCTGAGCGATAACGGCATGGTCAGACCGACCACAAAAAGGAACATGGGCATCGCGATGAAGCACAAACGCAAGCCCTCGACAAAGCCATAGCTGAACTGCTTGGAAGCTGCCGACGCAAACGGTTCTCCCCACAATTTCGTGAATGTCTGGAGTATGGGAGCTCCGCCGATATCAATGGCCAATATCAAGAACATCGCGAATCCGCGCAATGCATCGATACTGACCAGCCGGTTATCCGACGCTGACTTCTGTTCCATTTGCATCCGTTTGACGATCGAGTGGAAGTTGAACCGCGTGAATCATGACGGGATATTCCCGGCATTGATTCCTTGCAACAGGGATATCATCAACGGGGGAAAAAGAAAAGGAGGCATTGAGATTCCGGATGAACCGCATTGCGCACGAGCGACACGACAAAGGCCGGCTCCGCAAAACGCGACCTCCAGGGGTGTTTCCGTGATCGCAAGAAATCGCTTCTCGGCCCACCGAGACGTTTCGCATCGTTTCTGTTTTCCACACACCGTCTTCCGCCCCCGACCTTCGGTCCTCGTTACGTGCGCGAATCTGCGCCACTAAAGCAGGACAGACTTCCGGTTAATCCGATCATTTATCAATGAACAGGCGCAACGCATGTCCTGCCATGATTCATCCTATAGTAACTATTCTCTACAGTTGTTACATTGAAGTACTTGGATGGTAAGTTGCCAGTTCACACGACACCATCATGCTTGACAGTCCAGCAGTCACTTATCTACAATATTGTTCCATGGGACTACTCCTCCACTGTGCAGGTACCGTTATCTTCTGGGTTGTCTCGCTGGCTTGTATTCTTCCCCCTATCGCTCACGCTATGTTCGTCATCGCGCGCAGCAACGACTCAACCTTCAGCCAACACCTGGCGTTTCCAGTTTCCTGCTATCCATTGGAACAAGCGCTGGCTGCCGCCAGTTCCCCCAAGGATTCAAGCCAACGATACGAATACAGCCGAACCTGCGAGCGGCTTGTGAGGTTTCTTCTGACCAAGCTTGGTCGCCAGCGATTTGTGTCGTTGGGGTTGAAGCTGGGCGACGGCATTGCGTTTCGAGACGCAGTCCTCGATGTTTACCCTGACAAGTTCAAGACGTATCAAGACTTCCTGGCCGCCTACACCCTTTTCAAATGATGCTGAATTCCCTCCACGACCCAGGTTCGCCGTCGGCCTGCCCGCAGGTGCGTGGCGGGACAACCGCCATGATACGGGCGTTCCCAATCATCCTGGCGTGTCTCGCCTGCGGTGTGTCCGGTTGCGGCCCGGCCCCGGAGGAAATCCAACCGGAGGCGGTCCACTGGACTGCGACGGTGGCGCATCTCGCTTACAAGAGCGGCACGATCTACAGCGCGAGGAAAGCCACGCAGGATTACATCAGCGCCCTGGAAAAGATTCTCGCCACCGCGCAGGAAGCCAGCGAAGCCGCCGACACCCGTTCGAGATTGGCCTGGGCAGTCACCCGGCTGGCCATGATCGAGGAAGCCCTGGGCCATCGCGAGACCGCGGAACAAGTCTATCAGCGGGCCGCGAAGGGAATCGCATCAGTGAAGACGCAGAACACCAGCCTGGAGGATCTCAAACACTACATCGTGGCGGAGCCGTATTATGACCGCGTGTTCGGGCCGCTGCTGGACAGAGCCAGACAGGCGACGTGGAAGGAAAGGAAGGGCAATTGGGAAACCACCACCGTGGACCTGCTCTCCACCCGGAGCGCCGGCGTCCGGCGCGTGACGGCCAGGCAGTGTTCCTACCACATTCGACTCGACCCCGGCCGTCCCGATTTTGGAAATGAGTCAGTGCTCCTCACGGTCTTTGTGACTGACAGCGGCCAGACATGGGCCGGGCCGGAGCAGGATTTCTATATTGAGACCGACTCCGGCGTCGTGGGTGGAAACGTGAGCAAGTGGTTGCTCTGGTGCGACAGCCTGCTGGCCAGACGGGCTGGCGAAAAGGATGCCGTTGACACCTTGCCGGCTCGCGTTGACAGGCAAATCGGCGGCTACGATCTCAGCAACGCCCAAACCGGTTCGATCATGGATGATGACATATACTCGGACTCGATCCTGCGGGAACGATACTCGTTCTACAGGGACTTCCTTGGGCAAGGGTTCTTCGAAACATTTGTCGAGCCGGATGGCCGCGCATACCGCGCCGCGCAGGTGATTGGCAACACGCTGCGGCTGGACATAAGAGGCCGCGGCGGCCTCAGCACCGCCAGCGTATTTGTTGAGATCAAATCGCGCAGGGTTCATCACTGCACAGTGGACGGCAGGAAAGTGTTTCCCTAGACTGCCACGCCAGCCGGGAACGACAACTCAGGATGGAAGGGAGAGACTATGAACATATCTCAAAGGAAGGAACCGGGAATCTCCGCTCGAATGCTCGCCGTGATTCTGTTTGCCCTCTCGGCGGCAATCATCAGCGGCGCAGCCGAGCCGCCCGCCCGGAAAGCCGGCGTGGACATTCCCGAACAGGTGGCGCCGCTGACCGTGCTGCAACTCAACACCAAGCTCCCGTATTCGTATTCCTTCGAATACAAAGCCAACCCCGACCCCGGGCGGCGTTACTGGAAGCGCATCTCCGAAAAAATGTGGAGTGAGACCTATCCGAGCGGCATCAAGAGCATCTTCAAAGTCCTGGGTCACGCCACCGTCAATGGCATCGAAGGCACGATCGTGGTCAAGGTCTCCGGCACCGAGAGCCTGACGGGGACCGACAACGAAGGAGGGCTTCAGGCGTTCATCCCCGACAAGGGCAGCGCAACGATGCATCACTTGTATCGAAACACGGGCCGGGGCGACACCCAATGGCACGACCTTGGCCCGATGCTGAATGTGCAATAAAGCCGGCCGGGGCTGAAAGAAAGAGGACATGAATTCGCGTTACCGATCATGGGCGGTGGCAGTGATGATCCTCGCGGCGAACACTGGGTCCAAAGGCGAGGTCGAATACAGGGACATCGTCGTGACACAACCCGCCCGGCCAGCGACTCCCCTGCCGCAAGCCAGCGAGAGCAGCAAGCCGGCGCGGCATGTGTTGGCTGCAACCCCGCCTCGCGCGCCAGCCAGCAGACAGCCGGCCGCCGCTCCCCTCGTCGTGCCGGGCGAATACAAGGAATGGCAGTCGGTGCTCATCCTGAGCAACGAAGTGCTGCGCGTGAAGTTGCGCTACATGCCCGTCTTCTCCGCCGCCGACCCGTTTCCAATGGCGTTGGAGCTCGACAACAGAAGCGGCGGCCCCCTCAAGATCGGGCAGATCTGGGTTGGATTCAAAACAAGCCGAAGAGACACGGAGCGGCCCCACGTGTCCATGCCTTGGAGCACCGTTGTGTTGTCGGAACTTGCCAACGGAGTGACCACCGTCACGGGAAGCGCCTTGTGGTCGCCGCTGCTCGCGGCGATGGAGCTGACTCCGAACGCATGCGTCCGCGTGCCCGTCACCACCGGCGGCGATGTGCGGCTGCAAGATGGCCGCCGTTACTACCTCGACAACGTGCCATTTGAATTTGAGTTGCGGTATCCCGTCCCCCCGGTGATCGAATCCATGAAGCAGCAACTGAGGGAAGGTCTCCGCACAGAACCAAGACCCCCTTCACAGTACCCACCGAAGCCAGCGGTCATCCTATCCGATGGAACGCCCGCCATTCTTGATCGCGCCAGCGATACGGATGTCGTGGATCGCCTGGATTTTCTGATGATGAAGGAAATCGTGGACGCGATGACCCTGGATGATTTGTTGGCGGGGCTTAAGACGTACAAGCGCTGCCGGAAAACCATCGCTCAACTTTTGAAGCGGCGTTTCCCGGACTCCCCGGAGGTTTTGGCTTACTATCGGGAAGAACTGCCCAAAGAGCATACGGATGCCTGGGATGACGCGCTCATGCCGGGAGTATGGAACGACGAGTTTCTCAAGGCGGCTGTGGCGCGTCTTGAAAAGGGAAATCTCCGCTGGGGTTTCTCCATCCTGGAGCGGCACCGGAAGGAATGGATCGGCAAGCCGGACTATGTGGCGCGCATTTCAGCCGCCATGTTGAAACACTATCCGACTCTGGCATCGGGACCGCAGAAGCTGCCGGACAAGGAGCTTCACGACTGGGGCCGCGCTGTATCCGACGCCGGCGCAACCGGCGACCGGCAATTCATCAAGTATTTCGCGCCAGCCCTTGACGACAAGCGGGTGATCCAGGAGCCGGAAGAGTCGAGCGCCCCCCGGGGATATGCGACCCGTGTTTGCGATTGCGCGCTGAACGCGATCCTGATGATCCTGGATGGCGACACATGGAAAGCTTTCGAGAAAGCGGGCATCGATGGCTGGAGCACGGATCGCCAGGCATTTGCCGCTCACGACCGTGTCATCACCGATACCAAGAAACGTCTTGAAGTTTCCGGCCTCCTGAAATAGAGCAGCGCCCAATCTGTCTCCCTCTGGGTGGAGGGGTGAAAACGACGGCCTATTTTTTGCCGTGGATTGTTTTACAGATGTCGATAAGGCAATAGACACTCAAGTTTGCCATGCAGTGGGGAAACACGCTTTCAATGATCCGCAGCCACCGGGCCGCACGATTCGATTTCCCAAAGAATGTATCAAACTCCGGCTTGCTGAAGATTCGCAATGATTCGATCGAGCAGTTCTCCGTCAACTCTCTCGCAAGCGTCCTCCACCAAGCCAGCGGCCGAAGCTGACAGTAAAGCGGGGGTGGCGAATTCTTCTCCGGCTCCCCGGCGATGACCGGAGGCGGCGGAGGGGCGGGCCTGAACATTCGCGACAACTTGTTGAGAATCCTCAGCAGCAAGTTCCTCAAGCTGGAAGATTCCGTGTCTGTCAGTATGCACAGGTGAGTGCCGGGTTTCAGGACCCGATAGAGTTCTTTGGTGGCTGGAATTTGCTGTGAGTCCGGGATGTGCTGGATCGTGTAGCCGGAGACAACGCCATCGAACGTCTCGCTGCGGAAGGGCAGATGACAAATGTCCGCCAAACAACAAAAATCGGATGGCCGCAGCTTCGTATAGGCTTCCGCAAGGCCGGTGCTGGACATATCAACGCAGACCCGCGTCTTGAAGAACCAGGAATAGGCCAGATACTCCGGATGCGGGATGGCGCCACTGGCGGCGTCGAGGACAAATTCCCCGCCCTGCAAGCGGTCCACGATCGCGAGGTGCGACATCATCTCATACAGTCCGTGCCCGACAGGCGCGCTTTGGGAAAAGATCGCGGTGTCGATGTAGGAACCTGAATCGTTTTTCCTCCAACCGAACTGGTCATACCAGTCCTTCACGCTTCGTTTGATGCCGTCATCGGCCGCAACGGCCACGGCGGCCGGTGCGATGGCTTGCGACTGGGTTTGGATTTCCAACGAATCCTGTTCCAGAAAATCGGCCACTCGTTCCGTCACGGTGTAGGCCCGGCCGTGGGCCTCGGAGATGAATGCGCCAAGCGTCCCCGGGCTTACCCGTTTGCGCTCAGTGTCGGAGAGGCGAGACAAGAGTTCGTCAACGCCAACCAGTCTGAGTGGACCTTGAGTCATCGGGCAGCAAAGGACGGTGTCCAAGCGGCTATACCGATCAAGAATTGAGGGTTGTATTGGTGGGTTCATTCGAAGACGGGAGGTTGCTTTCCTTTCTTGTCCCTGATTCTTTTCGCAAAGAGGAAGAACACTGCCGGGCCAAACTACATCAGAGCTATGGATAACCCTGCCGCGATCCCGAGCAATGTGAGGGGCGGCGCACAGCATTCATGGCGCTGCCGGGAAAAATTATGACTTGGAATGGCAACGAGCAGTTCCAGAATGCTCCCTCTCAAGAGCCAGCCAGTAACGGTTGATGTAAACGAACGGGGATCCCCGCTCGAATAACTTCTGTAGAACATGACACCCCACACCAGCCAAAACAGCGGGATGACGGTGACAGGGCTGAGAAGAGCCCCGCCGAGATCAGACTTCTCTCCTCCCAGCATAAGAAGCACCGAACTGAAGAAGCCCGAAGCCATTGCCGCCATCGGAAGCGCCGCGATTGAAGCGGACACGATAATCTTCCGCTTCTTCACAGGTCTTCCCTGGGCCACGTCAACCGGCACCAGCAGCAGGACGATTTGAATCAAAACAAGAACGGGGACACACCAGAAGAAAAAGACACGGAGCATGTTTGCTTTAGAATAAGTCAGCAACAGAGGCACCGTCAAAACGGTGAGGCAAACGACATAAAGCAACATGGTCAGCAGCGCCCATCGTTTCATTTTTTGCTCCTCGATTCCTGGCGTTCTTCTGCAGCAACCGCAATCCTGCAATCAAATCTATTTGTTTTCGTATGCGCCGATATCTATGCCCGAACCCTCGGGACGACGATTACCTTCATAATCAACGCCCGGCGCGCCAACGGTCGACCCCTTGTCGATAGCAGGCGAATCTGCATTCAAACGAAAGTCGCCACCGATCGGGTTGACAAACCTCGGATTGCCGGCCACCGCATCATCACCGCGAACCTCCTGCCACTTGTCATTCTTCCATGTAATCTTGCAGTTCTTGAAACCGTCAATCAGGTTGTGATCGAGAGTCACGCCCTGTTGGATGGGATCATTCACGACGATCTGCGCCTCGGCGTTCTGGCTGCAAATGTTGTTCCTGACAACCACTTTCTCAATGTTCTTATGCTGGACGAAGATGCCCTTTCGCCGGTTGGCAAAGGCGACGTTGTTGACGAGCGCGATGTCCTTCAACGGGCCTCCCTTGCCCCAGGGCGCCACGACAAAACCATCCTGATTGTTATAGGCGATGTTGTTCACGAACCTGACGTTTTCCGAAAGCTGCCCATCCTCCGAAGCAATCGCGAAACCGGAACCACAATTGTGTGTGATGTTCCCGGAGACTTCGATGTTGTGGGTCTCACCATAGGTATCCACGTAAATGCCCACGGTGCACACGACCGCCCCACTCGGCTGCCTGAATCCGAGCATGTGATGGACGTAGTTCTTGAGGATCTTCCCGTTCGTACAACCCTCCTTCGCATCAATGCCTTCCTTGTGTATGTGGTGGACGTGATTACCACGAACCTCGAAGGTATCGGCCCCACAGACCGAGATTCCCTCCTGATCGCCTTTCATATTCGTTTCGGTGACTTCATTGTCGGCGATCAAGATGTGATCGATCGATGTCTTGCGCCGGTGTGACCAAACGTGAATCCCACTGGACTGGCAACCGCGCAAAAAGTTCTTCTCAATGGTGATGTGACTCGCGTTGCCGGAGATGCTCACGCCATAGTATGCCGAGTTCACGATGCGCAGCCCCGAGACCTTGATGCCGCTCTTGTTCTTGATGTGGAACAAACCCGATCCCCATCCGAACGCAATGCCCTGGCCGTCCACGGTGACTTCATGGCCGGGAAAGGCCGCGTAGGTGATGCACTTCCCGGGCGATCCCGAGTTCTTGGGAATCACTCGCTCATGATAGGTCCCGGCCTTGATGTAAACGGTGTCGCCAGCCACGAGGGTATCCGCGGCTTTCTGAATGGTCTTCCACGGCTGGGACTCAGTCCCAGCGTTGGCGTCGTCCCCCTTCGGGTCAACGCAGTATTCCGCCGCGCTTGCGAGACGGCTCGCGGCCAGCAAAAGTCCAACAAGCAGCAGGACGAGAATAGGTCTCATGTTAATCTCCCTGACGGCGTCAATCTGGCAGACCTTCATGGGACGCATCCTCAGGGCAGCCGGCTGTGGGCCACCCGCAGGCCATCAGCGCTTCAGCGCGCCAGAAGCGTCAGCAATTCCTTATCCTGAAGGATCTTGCCCAACACTTCCGACACCACGCGGTTGAGGAGAACTTCGTTGTCCTCGGCAAACGCCGTGGTCGGACTGCGATCTTCCACTTCGGCGCGATAGAGATTTTCGTATGTCGCGTCCTGGTTGCGGCCAACAACCTTGAACATGGCCGCCGTCTTTGTGCTGACGCTCCAGAGGCCCAAGCCGGAATTGTACTCGATGGCGCGTATAAACACCTGCACACTCCGGGGCGCCTGCCCGTTCGACGCTTCCACAACGAAACCGTTACGTTTCAGCCCATCCGCGATCTTCTCCTGAATAACAGCCGCCACATCGCCCTGGCTGCTGATCAATTCCCCCAAGGCGCCCGCGCCGACACGCCGTCCGAAGTCCGCCGTCGTGCGCTCATCCACAACCTTGAGCGCCACGGCCTTGTTCGCGGCCTGCACGATCGGCTCGCCGGGTTGCAGTGTGGGTTTGAGGGCGACGGACTGTTTGCTGTAAGCGCAGCCCTGCACGATCAAAGCGCAAAGCAACAACATCACGGCACCGGATTTCATTATTGTTGTCATCGAGTGGTCCTTATTCTCCGCATCTTCCAGCCTACGCGAATGCCCCGCCCCATCAAGGTAAAACCGCCTCTCCGGTCCACTCAGCCTCCGGACCGTTTGTATTGTGCGAGGCGGTCGGCAAAATACTTTTCCCCTTCCGGGCTGCAAAATCGATTGCCGGGCAACATGCGCTCGCGGGGATACCTGGCAATGACCGTCGGCTGGTATTTCTCAATCAGGGACCACCGGCGTTGCTCTTCGTCCAGCTTGAGCGCCCACTTGTCGTCACGGTGCAGCATCACGCCAAAGGTCTTTCCCGCCGCACGCGTGATGCGGCTGAATTCCGCAACGAAGTTCTCCAAGTTGGCCGCAATCGGCGGGTAGGTCTCGCAAATGATAATGTCCACCTCCGGATGTGCCGCCAGTTTCTGCAAGTCCACTCCCCGCTGCCGGCCCCACGCGCCCCACCGGTGCAATCGAGGCACCTCGAACTGCGGGTCCTCAATCTGTTCATACGGCAGGCTCCAGTGGTGCAGTCCGAAATAGATCACGCCTTTCCAGCAACCCTGACCGTGGTTTACCTCGTTGGCCAGTTGACCCAGCCGCCCAATCCAATTGTTGAGGAACAAGCCGCAGGTGAAGTCATACCAGTGCTGCCACACGCCTTCGGCTCGCGGCAGGGTCGCAAATTTCTGTCCCGCTTCGATGACCGCGGGCACGTTCCAACCCGGAAAGTGCGCAGTGATGCCACCACCATTGGCCACCATCGCGGGATCGTGTACGGGGAACTTGTCCACGAGCTTTCCCCCGTGCGCGACATCGTGCTGGCGGCAGTAGTCGCGCCACAGACCCAGAACGCGCGGGCTGAAGATCGCGTTTCGCCAATAATCGTAGCGATGGTTGTTGACGGCCTGCCCGATGTACGGCAGGCAATCTTCATTGAAGAAGACCCCGGCAAGCAGGCCCTTCATGCGCTCGAAATACTTCTTCCTGAACTCGCCCAGAAACCAGTCCATCGCCTCCGGGTTCAAAACATCGAAGACGACTCCGGCTTTTTGTCCCTTCTCGCCATGTTCCGCGGGGACAATCCGCCCGTCGGGCTCCATCACATGGGCTTGAAACTCCGGGCGAATCTTCCCAAAGGACCGGAATCGGCTTTGCGCGCGGAAGGTCGACATCCACAAGTCCACCTTGTGTGCCATGCCAACGCGGGCCACAGCCTCATGAGCGCGCATATCATGATCACCGTAGTAGCCGCATCCAAATTCCAGCGCATCAAGCTTCCCGTCGAGCTTGGCAAAGACTTCCTCTGCTTCGGCGGCGGTGCTGATCATGCCGAAGCGGGAAACGTTGTAGGTGCCTACGTCCTGAACGATCAGGTAGCCTCGCGGCAGGCGGACGCGCGATTTTGCCCCCTCGCCGGCGGGTGTTTCAGCGGACAATCGCCCGGTGCAGGAAAGTGAAACAGCGGACGCGCTGACAGCCCGGATGAAATCTCGTCGAGTCAGTTTGCTCATCATGGGATGCAGCGGGTCAAAGGGACGTGCGAAAACTGGAGCAAACCGAGCCGGTAACAACGGTTCATTTTGCCGGAGCCGCCAACAGAGCCGGGAGAGCTTTCTCCAAGTGCTGCATGGAATAGTTGCTGGCGACGACCTCATCGCCGGCTTTCACGAGCACGGCATACCCTTCCAACTTGCTGCCGGAAACATGGCGCACACCAGCCAGGACATAGTTGTGGTCCTTGGCTTCGATGGGTTTCGAGGCGGCTGCCGCCATCACGTTCTCCCCGGCCTTCAGTTTCATCGTTTTCGCCCCCCTATCAAAGATCGAGAGCTTCGAGTCGGACAATTGTTTGGCAATGAAATACCACTCAATCTTCAGCTCGTCCTCAAACCGGCTCATGTTCCTGACCGTGATCTGAATTCCCACGGATCGCTTATAATTGCGATTGTACGAACCATAGTCAGTCCACCAAGAAAAATGACCGCCTACTTGTGTGGTCATTCGCTGAACCTGGAGATAAGCCATGTGCTTCTTATCGGCTGATGCGTCCGAAGAACCGGACGGTTGTGCCGCGCCAGCGGTGCAGACCCCACCAACAATGATCACAGCGGCAAGTAATCTCGTGAATCCAGAAATCACAGTCATCTCCTCGGTTGTGCAACGTTGCTGCATTGTCTTTCAGGCCCTTGAAGCATTCCCTGCAGGCCTTCATCACCTCAGCGGCGAGGATACGCCACCCTCCTATCTCGTCAACGCAAGAATGGTCCCTGCACTCGGGATTCGCAACTCGTGACTTGTGACGTGTGATTTGCGTTCCAATCGCCCATCCTCCGTCAGACCGTCACGATGTCTCAGGGCAGGATGGCGAATACCCTGGCTGGAAATCCCGATCCGCCCTTCGGCTTCGGGAATGTCACTACAATCAAAGCTCCGGACTCTGGCACTTGGTCCAGATTCGCCAGCAGCTCGATCTGATAATGGTCGGTGCCGAGAACGTAAGTCTCCAGGGAATAGTCGTCCTTGGAAGTCGCAAGGCCCGGGTCCGTATCCGTCGTTTCGTGACCGGACGCTGTGATTTTGCGTTCTTCGTAGAAGTATTTCAACACCGGCAGGCTCCAGCCGGGATAGTGGGCCACACCCTGCGAATCGGCGTTCCGCATGGCCTTGGCATCCGGCCAGCGTTTGGACCAGTCCGTGCGCAAAGCGACGAACGCACCTTCCGGCACGCGGCCATGCCTTTTCTCCCAGTCCCGCACGTCGTCCATGGAGACCACGCAGTCGGGATTCCTGGCCGCTTTCACATGGAGATCGATGATCACCAGTGGCAGGAGCATTTCCTTGACGCTGATCTGATCAAGCGTCCGCTTACCCCGGGCAAAATGTGCGGGCGGGTCGCAGTGCGTGCCCCATTGGCCGACGTGCGTGAACTGCTGGGCAAAGAAGCCTTTGCCCAACGTCCCCTCTCCCGCGTCATATCCGTAGAGCGTCTGCCGCTTCTCGTCGGGAAACCCCGGCCAGTGCGGAATGCCAGGCTCGAACGCGTGGGTGAGATCGACGAAACGTTTGGTTTTGAGGACTGCCAGTACATTACCCAGTGAAGGCGTGGGCGCCTCTTGAGCACGCCCGGCCAAGGTGAATGCAACCGCCAGAAGAGACAGGGTGATGATTCGAAACATGGTTGGCTCCCGCGAAATCAACATTCTAGAATTGGAAATTCCGATACCGGCCAGCCAAGACATACTCCACCCGCGTGGCGTCGTGCCGCGCTTCTGGCAGTGCCAGCGCATTTGTGCATGCCGTGCTTGAACTCCACCGCATCGTAATAGTAAATCACTCTCTGCCAGTGTTCAGACTATCGCGTTTGCGCGGGCAAATCCTTCCCGCGAATCACGCCCAGATAATGCAGGATGTTGATGTCCTCCGGCGCATTCGTGCCGTGCTTGCCGACAGTCTTGCCGCGCGATTCCATGTCGTGCACACCGTGGTCGGTTGAAAAGGTGATTAGCGTGTTGTGCCGGGTCCAGTGCTTCTTGATGCACTTTGCCAGAGCGTCGAAGCCATCCACCTGGAATTGCAGAGCTTCCATGGCTGCCTTGGACTCCGTTCCGGTGCGGTGCATGGTGCTGTCGTAGTCCCCGTTGTAGACAACGATGAAATCGTGCTGGTCCTGTTGAATCAGCTCCTGCGCTTTCTTGATGCTGTCGCGCGTATCGGGGAAGTTGAAGTAATCCATCTTCCTCTCCAGGAAGATCTTAGCCATGCTACAGGTGGGCGAAGCCACGATGACTGCGCGTTTGCCGGACCGAATGAGGGAATCGAAGAGTGTGTCGATCTTGATGACCGGCTTGGAATACACCTTGATCCCGTGCACCTCGGGCAACGCACCCGTATACATGGTGCCGAAACAAACCGGCGTCACCGAGGGCATCATCGTAGCCATCGGCAGCTCGATCTGCGTGTGCTCCCGCACCGGCTTGAACATGTCGCGGTACTTCACGGTCAACCATTGCGCCACCGCATCGGGATTGTAGATCACGACGCGGTCAATGGGGCCTCCCGCAAGCGCGCGTATCTTGTCGCATACGTCGTCGAGCTTCTTGTCGGCCAGTTTCGGCGGCTCGATGCCGTAGGCCGAGGCGATCGTGGCTGCGAAATGCGTCAGCGATACTGTGTTGCACTTGGCGGACGGTTTCGCACCTGCCGCCTCTTGCGCAACGCCGCTATTCGCGCTCCAGACAAGACAAGTTACAACGATGACCGCCGCCACGAGTTTTTGTTTCATTTTTCTTCGCTCCTTGCCGATAAGACAGTGGCATTGTAGACGTACCCCCTGCGCTCGCAAGCATATGTTCTGCTGCGAGCCTGCAGTTCCGGCGAGCCATCGAACCGAGCCCCGATGGTGCGTGAGAATTTTGCGACGTTGGCTTGTTGACACCAAGTGATCGAGGATATACCGGTAACGGTGAATTTGACTGCCCTCATACCCAAGAACCGTGCGAAGCCCTGCGTCGTGCTCCTGCTGGCGCTGGGGCTGTTGTCCACCGCACAGGCGCAAACGGTGTATTCCGTCTGGGAGAACCTCTCGTTTTTCGGGTGGCTGGACCAGTACAGCTTGAACACTGCGACGTACAACTACGTGGGCCCCGAGGCGTGTGTGCCCACGTCGAGTGTCAACGCGATGACCTACCTGCAGAACTCCGCTACGAATTACTTCAGCACAGCTCTCACCGGCATCACTTACGCCGACTGGATGACCGTCGACTCGACGCTCGTTTCTTCCTCCTACATGGACACCAGCCCTAGCGCGGGCACGTATTACAATCATATCCCCTATGCGCTGAGTAAATATATCCTGGAGGACAAGGGGTTCAGCCTGGTGCACTTCTCGGGCATGTTTCCAACCAGCTACTGGGGTGTCGCCCCGTATGACAAACCGTCCTACATCCAGGACGGCCATCCGCGCCTCAATTTCTTCCTCGATTCACTCGCCGCAGGCTTTGCCACGATATTTTCCATCGAGTATGGCGGCGGTGGAGGACACGAACTGCTGGCGGTGGGCATCGAATGGACCGACGCCAACAGCGACGGCATCGTCCAGTCATCAGAGAACGCGAAGCTGTATTTCATCGATCCCTTGGATTCGTCGGCAACGTATTCCGGCGGATACCCCAGTGGCGACGCCAAGCTGACCTATGGCCATATCTGGAACGCATCCGAGTCCACCAACAGCAATCTCCGCATCGACTACTACCAGTATGGCGGCGCCCTGCCCTACGAAAGCTCCAACTATTCGTACACCGGCACCTCAACGATCGACACCGTCTTTGCGATGAGCGTGCCCGAACCGTCCACACTTTCGCTCGTAGGCGCCAGCGGCTTCGCCCTCATCCTCCTGCGGCGTCGCCGCAGGGCATGACCGGCTCCCACCGAAGAACGGAACTTTTTCCGGGCGCAGGGACTTGTTTCAAGGGACTTTGATGCTAGGTTCCCGCCTATGAGCAATCACATATACAAAAAGATCGAATTAGTCGGTTCCTCTCCCAACAGCATCGAGGAGGCGGTTCAAAACGCCATAGCCAAGGCTTCGAAAACCGTGCGCGACATGCGTTGGTTCGAGGTGGTTGAAACGCGCGGGCAGATCGAGAACGGCAAGGTCGCTCACTGGCAGGTGACTCTCAAGATCGGTTTCACCCTGGACCCATCCTAGCCAAAGCCGGCTGCGGACTTCACACACACAGTTTGACATTCCGCAGCACGGTGCTTGGTTAGACCGTGGATTCAACCAATGATCGACAGACACCAACAAACGCGAGGACCCAATCATGACAATCACCGTTGGCAGCAAAGCACCGGATTTCAATCTAACCACCAAGACCGCTGAAGGCCCGAAGAAGGTCAAGCTCAGCGATCAACTGGGTGCGAAGAACGTCGTGCTCCTGTTCTTCCCGATGGCGTTCACCGGCGTTTGCACAAATGAAATGTGCGCCGTCAGCCAGGGACTGAACGCCTACACTCATCTCAATGCCGCCGTCTATGGCATCAGCGGCGACAATCCGTTTGCGCAAGAGGCTTGGGCGCAGAAAGAGAAGATCACCGTGCCACTGTTGGCAGACTACGATCACAGCGTCGCGCGGGCATACGGCGTTGCCTACGACAGCTTTCTGCCGGAGAAAAACCTCGGCCAGTCTGGCGTGCCAAAGCGCAGTGCGTTCGTCATAGACAAGACTGGCATCGTCCGATACGCGTGGGTCAGCGACAACCCCGGCGCCCTGCCCAACTTCGACGAGATCAAGGCCGCGCTGGGCAAGTTGCAATGAGGCCCCGGCGCGGCAGGAGGTATCCATCTCCCGTAGGCGCCGACGTGAGGAGGCGATTTTCGGAACCGTCAGCTATCTGACGCCTCCTTACGTCGGTGCCTACGAAAGAGGCCGCCTTCGCCAACTCGTGACTCTCGTGAATCCGACGGTCTTTACGGGCGGCTTTAGGCAGATGAACTATTTGCCGCCTGACTTCTTTGCCGCCTTTTTTGCCAGAGTCATGGGCAACAGGGGCAATTCCTTGATTTCCTCGCCGGGTTGCTTGACCTTCCAAAAGGTGATCGAACCATTGCATCCGCGGCGCTCGGGCACTTTGTCGCTGGATTTGGCGCCGTGAATGTCGGCCACCACAAAGTAGGAAAGACCTTCATCATACGCCGGGAGCGCGAATGAATAGACCGGATCGCGCGGAGAGTAGCCGATGACGCCGCGGTGCTTGTCGAGGACGATCTCGGTGAGTTGATCGGGATGAGCCTTCGGGGCCGAGGCCAATGCCACCCGCGATACGCTGGCGGCGTTATATCCTTCGGTGTGCGTGAACTTCACCTGATAGACACCCGTTCCTGAAATAGCTGAGGTGACATCCAGCTTCTTTTGAACAGGCTGTCTCCCCTCGAAATCACTGTCATGGTATTGGCCGATCTCGCGCGATAGATACGGCGCCAGCGGATTCCGCACCCCGAAAGGCAATAGCGCCTCAGAGACTTGCGCGACCGTCCGATCGGTGACGTCGAGCGTGTCCGACAACCGGCCTCCACCCTTCGTACCCAACGAAGCCGCTTCCCATGCCTTCAAGCCCTCGTTGACCTGCACGCCGGCTTGCGCAAACGCCAGCAGGTTCCGGCTCATGTCTCGGCGCTCGGCGTCGGTCGGAGGCGTGGCGCGCGAGATCAGCGTCGCGATGTCATACAGCCTCGCCAGCATCTTCACGTAACCTGAGACGGCCTGCGTCTCCGCAACGATCCACGGATCGTCGAGGCTGGCCGCCAATACGCCTGCCCGCTCGCATATAGCGAGGTCTTCCCGCAGACGCTCCTCGTTGGGGAAATAACGATACATGCCCTTGCCCAGCGTGGGCTTGGCGCGACTGCGGATCATCCGGGCCGCGGAACCGAAATACGCCGGATATGGAACGCCCGATCCATACACATCCCAGCTTACCGGGCCCAACAACACCGCCCAGTCGGCCGTCTTCTCGACATCCTTCGACCCGCGCCGCGTGGCCCAAGCCGCCGCAAATTCCCGTTCGTCGCGCCCGTGGGCATTCCACGACCATTCAGCCGCAGCCGTCACGTTGAAATCATACATGCGATTGTGAGGCGGTGCGTATGCGCAAAGGTTGGCGAGTTTCTTGTCCACGAACTCGGTCATACGAAATTTCACAAACTGCGGGCTGCTCCATGGGCAGACGATGCGCCATGCGGCAATGATTTGAGGATAAACACCCAGCCAGCGTCCGCTTTTGGCGAAATCCTCCAACAGCGGGTAGATCATCGGTTCACGCGAGGAATCATACGTCCGCCCGCCGTCGTAGTAACTCACCTGGACTTCCGGCGGAGCCTCCGCCAGCACTTTGTCGTTGGTCTTGTAACTGCCCTGCGTCAGCAGCAACCGCAGCTTGAGTTTCGGGTTGGCCTTCCGCGCTTCCTTCCAGGCGTTGATGCAGGCCCGGGTCTCCGCGGCGAACTCGCCGATCTGCTTGCAGGTCTCACAACCGCACTTCAAATCGTTTTCGCTCAGCCACACGCAAATAACCTCCACACCCTTGACGCGGGTGAGGTCCGTCATCCACTGGCTCAGGATCGTCTGGTAGCGGGCATTCGAGGAACAGGGAATCTCCACATACGCATGGCCCTTCAGTTTGGCGGCAGGGCCGACGCCGCGCGTCTCGGGACATTTGCTGAACAAACCCAGCGGGGCGAGCTGGTCAACGTGCATGATGATGGGAACGAACTGGAACGCATGCAAGCGCCCCTGCTCGATCAACTCCGGCTTGAAACTCGCGCTGCCAGTACCATCGGCGTTGATCTTGAGATCCGAATGAACTTCCGCCAGGTTCAACTTATACGAGGACATCCACTCGCAATCACTCGGCGCATTCCCGCCCCACTCGCCGCGCTCGGATAGGTCGGGCCAGTCCAGCACGCGCACCAGCGGCAGCGTCACGGCGGAGGCAGTCCGCTTGGTCTCCAGCAATTGCGAAAGCGTCCGCGCCGCATAATAGACCCCGCGTTCCGTCAGGCCCGTCAGCACCAGTTTTCTCGATGACACCGGGGAAATCACATACGCCTGATCGGAGTTGGGCTTGCCTGCGAGTTTGTCCGCGCCGGGAATTTTAACGCGACCGAGTTTCCCGTCCGGCGTGCAGTGGCCCAGCAGTATTTCGAACTTCGGTTTTGCCGCCACCTGTCCCGCTGTTTGCCCCAGTGTGGCGTTCAGCAATCCCGCCGCCTGTTGCTCGACATCCGTTGCTCCCTCGCAGAGCTTCACGGCAACATCCGCGGGATTGGATTTTACGAAATCCTTGAAAGCGATCTCCTTCGGCAAGGGAATGAGGTGGCGCAACCATGGCTTGGCCGCATCGGCCGATGCGCCCGAGGCCGCCTGCGCCGCGCTCCACGCCACAAGCAGGATGGCTAAACAATGCCGTTTAATGGACGAACACAATGAAATGTTCACTACAAATCTCCTTGATGCTGATGAGGACAACGATCCTTAACAACCAACGCCGTCGATCCTACCCCGCGCCCCTGACCGGTCAACGCGAATCCTCCCCATCTGGGTGAAGAGCGACGGGACGCGTAGCCCTTGGGTGCCAAGGATCGTGCCTCCTTCCCCGCATGACTTCTCGTGAGAAGTACCGCCATCCGGGCATCCCATCAACGACCGACGATGTGAGGAAACGGAATCACCGCAGAGACGCTGAGAACGCAGAGAGAGGGAAGCGCAGAAGAGGAAAGGGGTAAGTGAGAAGCGGAAGGAGCGGTCCCGTAGGCGCCGACGTGAGGAGGCGATTTCCGGAACCGTCAGCTACCTGACGCCTCCTTACGTCGACGCCTACGCGGAAGATCACTCCCGCTCGCGTTGGCCACCGTCGCTTCCGGAAATCCCTTCAGGATTTCCAGCGGTGGTTTTCCGCATCAGCGCGTCTTCTCCACCAAGGGCGCGACCGGAGTCACCGACAGGTCCATGCGGCCGTCACCGTGGTTGATCGTGCAGATGATATACTTGTCCCCGCACACAAACTGCGGGTGTGGGTCCGGATGGAGTTTGCTCGGATTCTCCTTCGTGTTGTAAGCCGGCAACACCGAGTAGAGAAACACTTCCTTCTTCGTCTCCGCGTTGTAGAACCCCACCTGCCACGAACATCCCCGATACCAGGGTCCCACGCTGTAGTCGTAGGTGAAATAGCGCCGGTCTCGCGTCATCGTGGCGTGTGCCGCACGAACGGGCGCAACCCGCTGCTGCTTGCCACTGGCCAGGTCGTAGTAGATGACCCCGTATTCCTTCCCGTAGCTGCAGTAGTAGAAGCCCTTGCCATCGGCCGCCCAATACTCGTGAGTAGCGTTGTTATTCACGGGCGGGATGATGCGGCGCTTGTCATCAGGCTCAACCAGCAACAGCCGGGGATAGATGCCGTTGATATTCTGGATGCGATGCTCGACCTTGCGGGTGTCGGTCCACCGGATTTCGTGAGCGCACAGTGCCAGACGGTCGTTCACCGGGTTGATCTGGCCGTGATTTACGCAGACCGATTCTTCGCCCCATTTCTCGAACTGCCCGGTCTTGATATCCAGCATGCCCTGGATGAAACGGTCATCCACCCACGCATCCATGAAAACCTCGCTGCGGTCGGATGTCAGTGTCAGGTGGGTCGCGTAACGTCGCACGTTCTTCCCCGCCGCTTTGATCTGCGGGGGAATATCGCAGAGCCTCTCCGGCTGGCGCGAGGCGGCCCGCAGGTCCAACCTGTAAAGGCCGCCCGGCTCGAACCAATACAGGATGGCGGTATCCGTATCGAGAAAGGGAATGCTGCCGCTAATCTCCAGCGGCCGGACTTCGTCCTTGAGAAAATCGATCATCGCGAAGGATTTCTGGTCGCCCCGTTCGCCGCCGGATACGTCGAATACGATGAAACGGCCGTCTTCCGTCATTGATTTCTGGGTGAAATAGAGGCTCTGCTGGTTCGCGGCGACCCGGGTTTCAAGAATGAAGGAGACGGCGCCCGACTGGGGGTCGACGTGCTTGCGGAAGAGCTTGGACGTCTCCGGTGTTTTCAACGCAGCCGAGGACTGCTCCGCAGCATCACAGGACAGCGCGAGGAGCGGCAACAGCAACACAGCGACAGGCAATTCTTCACGATCTTCCTTTCTTCTTCCCGGCAGCGGCGCGACCAGGCATTCATGGTGTGTTCAACAGATAAGATTTCTTCCGGCGCGCGGCCAAGCGGCACGCATGATACGCTGAAGCGCTCTTTTGTGAAGGGAGATCCCGGGCGCCTCCAGCGAGAGAAGCCGGACGGCACCGCCCTGCCCCGGGTCACTTGGCCGCGTCATTGTCCGGCCCGGCCAGCACGCAGCGGAATCCGGCGTCAACATAACGGGCGATGGGATCGCGGCATCGGCGCGCCGAGGACAACAAACTGCAGCGCGCGTCATTGAACCACGAGCCGCCGCGCAAGAGACGAGGGCCGCTTTTCCCGTCATAAAAGTCCTCACACCATTCCCACAGGTTGCCGCCCAAATCATACAACCCGAACCGGTTCGCCTTGAAAGAGCCGGCAGGCGACGTTCGCGCGTAGTTATCCCGATAACCTTCAATCACCTCGTAATTAAGGTAGCCCGGCCAGTCCAGGTCCTTTGCCTCCTCGCCCGCGTAATTGCCCGCATCCTCCGGCGGCCAGAAGTTACCCCACGGATACACGTCCTCGATCTTCTGATCCTTCTCCTTGGGAGAGCGGCCGGCCTCGGGAGGCAATCCCACGGCCACGCTCCATTCCGCATCCGTGGGCAATCGGTATTGCTGGCCGGGCTTCAGCAGTCCTTCCGCGCGCTCCTGTTCCGTCAACCATTTGCAGAACGCTTTCGCGTCCTCCCAGTTGATCCCGCAAACCGGATGACTCGACGTCTGGTAAAAACCCGGTGACTGCCACGAGCCGCCGAGCCGCCTCCAGCCGCCCTTGGTCAGCGTGCAAACCTGATTGGTCGCCGCGTATTTCGTCGCGTTCACAAACGCTTCAAATTCCCCCACCTGTGTTTTCCAGACACAAAACTTCACCTGTGTGCCCGGAACGGCCACGAATGGCATGTTCAGGCTGTTGTTCCAGCGCTTGCCCGGTTGCGGACGGGAAGACAATCCCGGCGGCACGGCTTTGATTTTTTTGGGCGGGGCGGCCGCCAACGGCTCGGGGGTCTCTTCCACCGCCAACACCACCCGGAAACCGTGCATGTCATATCGGCCACGGCCGCCGCGGCGGACGGATATGCTCAGAGCGCGTGTGGCATAGGCCTGCCAGGAAGAGCCGCGCATCACTTTCAGTTTTCGATCCAGGTCATACCAGTCTTCACACAACTGCGTGACATTGCCCGCCATGTCGTAGAGGCCAAAACGGTTGGGCTTGAAACTGCCCACCGCCGAGGTCCGCGGAAAACCGTCCCGATAGCCTTCGATCACCGACCAATGTTCGGGCCAGTACCCTGCCCTGACTTCTTCACCGGCGAAGTTTCCGGAGCCTGGGGGTGGCGGCCATTGGCTGCCCCAGAGGAAGTCTCTGAACACCTCTCCTATTCTCGGCGGCGGCCATCCCATCCCGTAACCTTTTTCCTTTGGCTCCCAGACAGGCTCGTTCTCCAATCCCACGGCCACATTCCATTCCGCATCGGTGGGCATGCGATAGAATTGGTTCGCCCCCAGCCGCTTTTCCTTCCGTTCCTTTTCTGTCAGCCACTTGCAGAAGACCTTCACATCCTCCCAGCGGATGCAACAAACGGGATCGTCGCCGGTCTGCTTGAACGCCAGCGAATTCCAACAGCCCGCGCCCCGCGCCTGCCCCTGGTCCGTCAACGTGTAGGCTCCCTGCGTCGCGTCATAGCCGGTCTCATCGACGAACGCGGTGAAGTCCTTCACCCGCGTGGGCCAGATGCAAAATAATACGCGCGTCCCCGGCACGGACACGAACTTCATCCCCAGGCCATTTACAAACGGCTGTTCCACCGTCGCCTTGGGCAACTCGGACCCCGTCGAAAAACCGGGAATCATGGCTGCCGATAGAAACAGGGACAGAACCGCCTGGCGGCGAGAGATGTTCATAGTACGCGTCCTTTCGTTGCAGACGAGTTTCCCAAACGCATGACGGCATGAGTCATATCACAGAGGAACGGCCAATCGCAACAATGGCTGAACTCCAGCAGTGAGTCATATCTCAAGAAGCCCTTGAGACACTCGATATGCATAACCCGGGGTAGCGCGTTCCGCCAAAGGCAACCCTGCGACTCCGTCACAGGAAATGTGATTGTACAATCCCGCGACGGGACAGGACATCGAGGGCACATCTTTGGATTCAATAGTTGGTTGACACGAGTCGAGATGGAACGCCACCCCCGGGCGCGATTTTCTTTCGTTCATCTTCTGCAACTCATCGGCGTCTCTGAGGCGGCGCGAACAGCAAGACGGGCAGGATGCCCGCGCTCTCCGCGCCTCTGCGGTGAATCCGCCTCCTTACAGGCCCAGCGCCTTCAGTTCGGATCGCGCAAGGTAACACTCCATATCGTACTTCCGACTCATCGCCAGGCATTTTCGGAAACAGTCGACCGCGCCAGTCTTATCGCCCGCCAGCAGCCGTTTCATGCCCGCGTAATACCATCCATTCGGGCGCCGCCCCTGCTCTTTCCTTGCGTCAGGCGAGGCCGCCACCATCAAATCGTTCTCGCCGGTTCTGCCGAGCAGGAAATCCGCGATCCGAGCCAGCCACGGGTCGGTGGTGTTGCTGCGCTTGTCAAAGTAAGCCGCGAGTTCCTTGTTCGCGGCCTCCTTCTGGCCCAACTGTGATCGGACGCCCCAGAGTCCCAGGTGCGCGTGACTCTGCAACTTCGAGTCGCCTCCTTCACAACTCCGGCGGAAATCGGCCAGCGCGTCGCTCCACCGGCGTTGCATATAATAAACACAGGCCCGGAAGTAACTGGCGCAGCCGTCTTTCGGGTCCAGTTCGATGGCGCGGTTGCAGTCGGCAATCGCCTTGCCATAATCACCCTTGTTGATGTGGGCGAGTCCACGGCAGCAGTAGACGGCACTGTGTTCTGGGTCCAATTCGATGGCGCGGGTGCAGTCGGCAATCGCCTTGTCATAATCACCTTTGCTGATGTGGGCGAGTCCGCGGTAGTAGTAGGCGAGGTCGTCTTTCCCGCTCAGTTCGATGGCGTTGTCCAAGTCGGCAATCGCCTTGTCATAATCACCTTTGTCGTTGTAGGCGAGTCCGCGGCAGCGATAAGCACGGGCGTATTGGGGTTCGAGTTCGATGGCGCGGGTGCAATCAGCGATTACCTTGTCGGAATCACCCTTGTCGTTGTAGGCGATGGCGCGTTCGTAGTAGGCGTCGGCGTCTATGGGACACAGCCGGATGGCCAGAGTGAGGGAACCAATGGCTCCGTCCCAGTCGCCTTCGCGGCGTTTGTCGAGGCCGATCTCATAGAAACAGATCACGGCCATCATCCACATCACGACAGCGGCCAGCAACAGAAACACCACTACCCCGATGCAGGCCAGACAGCTGTAGAACAACCGCCCGTGTTTCTTCTTCGGCAACGCAGGCACAATGCCGGGAGGAATGCTCGGTGGGTTCATGTGATTCAATCCCTTGTCGAGGACTCTTTGCCATGCACGTCAAACAGCCTGATGGATATTCGTCGCCCTATTTGTCGTCTTCATTGGTAACACGGTAGATGCTGGATCGGCCACTTCATCATAATGGTTCCTGTTGTTTCTGCCGGTCTTGATTTCGCCTTCATTCGCGCCTCGATAGCAACAGGAATACAATGAGCAGAATACACTGTAAGATAAGCACGACACTGTACGCGGCCGCAATAATCAATGACTGAAACTTCAGACCTGGCACTACGAAACCAGCAACCGCTAAAACAATGTTGAACAAAGCGCAGCCGTCACACCTGTCTTGGTCAAATCCTTGACGTGGCATATAAGACCAAAGCGCGGCCGAGATGATTCCGGAAGCAACCCCCAGGTAAAGGAGCAGGTCCATGACGGCATCTTCCTTACAGGTCGAGCGCCTTCAGTTCCGCTTGGGCGCAGTGATGATTCAGGCGGCCCTTGCGATCCATCGCCAGGCATTTTCGGAAACAATCGGCCGCGCCAGTCTTGTCACCCGACACCAGCCGCTTCATGCCCGCAAAGAACCATGCATCGGCGCGCTGCCCCCGCTCTTTGTATGAATCAGGCGCGGCCGCCGCCGCGATCAAATCGCTCTCGCGGATTTTGCCGAGCAGGAACTCCCCGATCCGGGCCGGCCACGGGTTGCCGGCCTTGCCGCGCTTGCCAAGGTAAGCCGCGAGTTCCTTGTCCGCGGCCTCCTTCTGGCCCAACTGTGAGCGGACGACCCAGAGTCTCAAGTGTGACCAATCCCGCGTCGACAAGTCACCCCATTCACAACTGCGCTGGTAATCGGGCAGCGCGTCGCTCAAACGGTGTTGCATGAAATAAATACAGGCCCGGTAGTAACGGGCGCCGCCGTCTTTCGGGCTCAGTTCGATGGCGCGGGTGCAGTCGGCCAACGCCTTCTCAGCATCACCTTTCCAGGAGTAGACCACGCCGCGGTGGCAGTAGGCGCGGGCGTATTTCGGGTCGAGTTTGATTGTCTGGGTCAAGTCCGCTATCGCCGCGTCATAATGCCCTTGGGCGTTGGGGGCGGCTTCGTGTTCGTAGTAGGTGTGGGCGTGTGCCAGGCCACGTTCGTAGTAGGTGCGGGCGTATGCCGGGTCGAGTTCAATGGCGCGGGTGTAGTCAGCCATCGCCTTGTCATAATCGTTTTTCCAAGAGTAGACCACGCCGCGGTGGCAGTAGGTGCGGGCGTATTTCGGGTCGAGCTTGATCGCCTGGGTCAAGTCCGCTATCGCCGCGTCATAATGCCCTTGGGCATTGGGAGAGGCTCTGTGTTCGTGGTAGGTGTGGGCGTGTGCCAGGCCGCGTTCGCAATAGGCGCCGGCGTATTTCGGGTCGAGTTCAATGGTGCGGGTGTAGTCAGCCATCGCCTTGTCGTAATCACCTTTGTTGAAACGGGCGTCGCCGCGTTCGCAATAGGCGTCGGCATCTTTCGGGTTAAGCTCGATGACTCTGTCAAAATCGGCTATCGCGCGGTCATAATCATGCTTGTGGACGAAGGCGTTAGCCCGTTTGTAGTAGGCGAAGCCATAGGCCGGGTCGAGTGCGATCGCTTTGCCAAAATCAGCAACCGCTGCGTCATGCTGCCCCTGGCCGTCGTAGACGATGCCGCGGTAGCAGTAGGCTTGGGCGTATTTCGGGTCGAGTTCAATGGCTTTGTCAAAGTCCACTATCGCCGGGGCGTATTGCTTTTTGGAGTGGCGGACGGAGCCGCGGCAGTAGTAGGCGCTGGCGTCTTTCGGGTCGAGTTCAATGGCTTTATCAAAGTCCACTATCGCCGGGTCGTATTGCTTCTTGGAGTGGCGGACGGAGCCGCGGCAGTAGTAGGCGCGGGCGTATTTCGGGTCGAGTTCAATGGCTTTATCAAAGTCCACAATCGCCAGATCGTATTGTTTTTTGGTCATGCGGACGATACCGCGGCAGCAGTATGTGCAAGCGTATTTCGGGTCGAGTTCAATGGCTTTGTCAAAGTCCACTATCGCCGGGTCGTATTGTTTTTTGGACATGCGGATGACGCCGCGGTAGTAGTAGGTGCGAGCGTATTTTGGGTCGAGTTCAATGGCTTTATCAAAGTCCGCTATCGCCAGATCGTATTGCTTTTTGGAGACGTAGATGTCGCCGCGGTCGTAGTACGCGCGGGCGTATTGAGGATCGATCTCGATGGCTTTGCCGAGGTCCACCACCGCCAAGTCATACTGGCCTTTCCATGTGCGGGCGATGCCGCGTTCGAAGTGGGCGACGGCGTCTTTCGGGGCGAGCGCGATGGCTTTGTCCAAGTCAGCCATCGCCTTGTCGTATTCCTTCTTGCTGACCAGGGCGATGCCGCGTTCGCGGCAGGCATCCGCGTTTCCGGGACTCAGTCGGATGGCCAGAGTGAGGCACTTGATGGCGCCCTCCAGGTCTCCTTCGCGGCGCTTATTGAGGCCGATCTCATAGCAAGAGGTTACAGCCAACACCCATAGCCCCACAACGTCCAGCAACAGAAACACCCCGATGCCGGCCAGACTGCCGTAGAACAACCATCCGTGTTTCTTCTTCGGCAACGCAGGCACAATGAAGGGAGGAATGCTCGGTGGGTTCATGTGATTCAATCAGTCGGCCGGACTAGAGACTGAAGTTGCAGCTCGTACTGTGTGCCCATTAGATCCACCGCCGGATTCGTAGCAAATAACAACGGACTTAGGCAACCGCAAACAGGTTTTTCCATTTCCGACCTCCTCCATCCATCAACGACCGCCGATGTGAGGAGACGGAATCACCGCAGATACGCTGAGAACGCAGAGAGGCAAACGCAGAAGAGGAAAGGGAAAGTGGGAAGCGGAAGGAGCGTTCCTGTAGGCGCCGACGTGAGAAGGCGATTTCCGGAACCGTCAACTACCTGACGCCTCCTTACGTCGGCGCCTACGAGGAAGACCACTCCCGCTCGCGTTGGCCACCGTCGCTTCCGGAAATCCCTTCAGGATTTCCAGCGGCGGCTTTCCGCATCAGCGCGTCTTCTCCACCAAGGGCGCAACCGGAGTGACCGACAGGTCCATGCGGCCATCACCGTGGTTGATCGTGCAGATGATATACTTGTCTCCGCAGACAAACTGCGGGTGTGGGTCCGGATGGAGTTTGCTCTGGTTCTCCTTCGTGTTGTAAGCCGGCAACACCGAGTAGAGAAAGACTTCCTTCTTCGTCTCCGCGTTGTAGAACCCCACCTGCCACGAACAGCCGCGATACCACGGGCCGACGCTGTAGTCGTAGGTGAAATAGCGCCGGTCTCTCGTCATCGTGGCGTGTGCCGCATGAATGGGCGCGACCCGCTGCTGCTTGCCGCTGGCCAGGTCGTAGTAGATAACCCCGTATTCCTTCCCGTGGCTGCAGTAGTAGAAGCCTTTGCCGTCGGCGGCCCAGTACTCATGAGTGGCGTAGTTGTTCATGGGCGGAATGATTCGGCGTTTGTCATTGGGCTCAACCATCAGCAACCGGGGATAGACCCCGTCGACGTTCTGAATGCGGTGTTCCACATTGCGGGCATCGGTCCACCGGGTTTCGTGAGCACATAGTGCCAGACGGTCGTTCACCGGGTTGATCTGACCGTGATTCACGCAGACCGACTCTTCACCCCATTTCTCGAACTGCCCGGTCTTGATATCCAGCATGCCCTGGATGAAACGGTCATCCACCCGCGCATCCATGAACACCTTGCTGCGGTCGGTTGTCAGTGTCAGGTGGGTCGCGCAACCGCGCACATTCTCCCCCGCGGCTTTGATCTGCGGGGGAATATCGCACAGCTTCTCCGGCGGACGCGAGGCGGCCCGCAGGTCCATCTTGTAAAGGCCGCCTGGCTCGAACCAATACAACATGGAGGTGTCCGTATCGAGAAAGGGAATGCTGCCGCTAATCTCCAATGACCGGACTTCGTCCTTGAGGAAATCGATCATCGCGAAGGACTTCTGATTGCCACGCGCGCCACCGGACACATTGAACACGACGAACCGGCCGTCTTCCGTCATCGATTTTTGTGTGAAATAGATGCTCTGCTGGTTCTCGGCGACCCGGGTTTCAAGAATGAAGGAGACGGCGCCCGACTGGGGATCGACGTGCTTGCGGAAGAGCTTGGACGTCTCAGGAGTTTTCAACGCGGGCGAGGCCTGCTCCGCAGCATTGCAGGACAGTGCGAGGAGCAGCAATAGCAGCAACGGCGACAGACAATTCTTCACAATCTTCCTTTCAATTTCTGGCAGCAGCATTTGGTGTTTAGCACATGGGCAAAGTCAGTGTATCGGCAATCACGACTGAAATATCGTCGCTCCACACCATCCGCACTTGCCGGTGGCGATAACCACCGGCTCAGGAGACCTCTTACCGCAAACCGGACAGTACAGGCCAAGTTTTCGCCGACACCGATTATCCAACCACAAAACCAGAAACAAACCGACGATATAACCGCCAAGAATTACTCCTGCAAGCACCTCGCGAACTGGTGCGCCTGACCCATGACGCTCTACCCAACGGTTGATTAGAAAGGCGAAAAAGTACAAACTGAAGAATCCGGCAGCGCAGACCCCACCAGCAACTTTACCCACACGCCGCTCAATGCGCAAGCGGTCACAATATTCCTCCCTTGTCATCATCGGATGATTGGCGTGTGGTGTCTCGGCGTCCGCGACTGAAAGAATCGCAGCCCCACACCTTCCACATCTGCCCGTGGCAACGACCACCTGCGCATCCGGATGCTTGCCACAGGACGGACACAGTAGACCCAACTTTCGGATGCGACGCCTGCGAGCCCAGAGCAACACGCCCAGGTAGCCGACCAAACAACTCAGAGAAAACCAGCAGTAGCTGGCTCGAATCCACGTCGGTGGATCATATTGCTCCATCCACACATCCACCAGAATGAGCGCCAGAACCACAAGCAAGAAGAAAAACAACCAAACACCGGAGATTCCTCCGCTCAGTCTTGGGGCAGGCAGCCGCGCCAGATATGCCGTTCTTGTTAACAGATTATGTCTGATTCGAAGCCCCGTGGCATCCTCGAATTCAAACAGGGCTGTTCCACAAACCCCGCACCTGCCTGAAGCGACGACATGCTGTTCATTCACAAACTTGTCACAAGTCGGACAAGTTAGTCCGAATTTCCGGACAAGACGGTCAAAAGCCCGAGCAAAGAGAATCGGGAAGACGAATGCCACACCGCAGAACCCAATGTCCGCCAGTAATTTCTCCAACTCGGGCCCCACCGTCCAATGCAGAACCAAACGCGCACACAGCAATAATATGACCCAGACAACCGCTGCAACACAGAAGTACCTTCTCATCTCACGCCGGGCCGCGACCAAACGGGCCATATAATCTTCTCTGGTAGTCACGGTATGATGAGGTCGAGCTGGAGTTGATTCGCTCACGCCCTTCTCGCATAATGCGGGTGTTGCAACAAGCCGGAAAGGGCATTTCTTCCTTGAGAGGAAGATTCTCCTGCGGTCCAGGCGGGTGTTCGCCTCAGAATTCCTCGCGCGTTGCCGGACTGGCAAATCTATTTTCGCGCCGGAGAGCCGGAAGCGCCATGCGCGCCAGCTTCAATGTCCTCCTTCTTCAACGTAACCGTGATCGTAACTCGCGGGAGCTGAACTGTAATGAACTCCAGCCAGATGCGATTTTCCTTTTGCCGGGGCACGACGCCGTTGTCGACCGGCGGGGTAAACGTGCCCAGCAGGAACGGCACGCCGTCATTGAGCATGACCGAGGTAGTCACCCGCGAGGTCCCGATGATCGGCGACTGTGATTTCTCCTGGCTTGACCCTTTACTATAGCCGGTGAGGCGTGACTTTTCGGAGATGAGAGTAATGTTGACGAGGCGCCCATCGTTGCCAATCTGTGGCGTGTAGTTCAGTGTGTCGCCGACATTGCGGATATGAAGGGTAACCCCAGCTCTGGCATGCTTACCGGACTCACTGCTGCCGTGGGCTGGATTGGATTCATCTGCAAATGTCACCTCGTTGACAGACTCCACCTTCGACTGCTGCCCGGAGATCGTGCGCAAGACAACCAACCGTTCCAAGCGCGCCCGCTTGGCGTCCACAAGACGCACCAGCTCGTTGTAGCGGTCGGCGTCGGAGGCAATCTTCCGTAGCAGCTTCGCCGCGTCGTCAATCGGCAGCGAGAATGTTTCCTCAAGCACCGAAACCTGTTGCAGGTCCATGGTCATCGTCTCGGGCTCGGCCCTCTTCAGACCTTTCTTGTCCTTGTCTTTGGCCTGAACCACACCAGTAAACGCGACGAGGCTGGCAATAATCAGTAGTGAACAAACTGTGGGGAGTGCTCTCATAACGCCTTTCATAGTAACGGCAACATCTGACCCTGAGTACAAACGCTAATTACGCCCCGTTTCCGCCGACGTCAATGGTAACTTCGCGCCCCTGCCCGCCCGGTCAGTATGCGACACTATGACCCACAGGAGAAGTCCTCTACTTCTGGCCCGGCCTGTTTTTCACGAGACTGGAAAGGTGATGAGTTCGGTTCAGTCTTTCCGACTGGACTGACCCGCGCAATTGTGGGAGAAAGATTTAGCGACTGCATGATCATCTCGAAATTTCCCCCAAGCAAGTTCAACTCCTTGACGCGTTCCATTCTCGGCATGGAAGTTACTTTGCCTTGGAAGGGACATGCCTCTGCCGTGTTCCTTGAATTGGGGCGGCTGACTCCCAGGGAGGGACGCCAGAGGCACGATGAAGGGCAGGCTTGCATCTGGCTGGTATGGGAGTGGCGGGTAGAGAAGCGCGCCAGGATTTTATACGGAAGCGCCAATAGTGATCCTGAGATCGATGATAGTATTCGCGGACTTAGGGGAACTAAAATCCGCGCTCTCCGTCTCGCCGGACAGATTCCAGAACTCGTCATCGAGCTATCCAACGGCCAGCGTGTGCAGACCATGACCATGTGGACAGGTGATCCTGAATGGAACATCCGCCTGCCGGACCGAACCTACCTTTCCGTCAAGGCTGGCGCCCTGTGCATCAGTGACGGTGACGCAGATGAATCCGACATCATGACCAACAAAGAGTCCGCGGTGTTTGCACTGGCGGACGCATGTCTCTCGCGTTGGGGCAAGCCTGCGTTCAAACCCAAGGCGGGAAACTGTGCCAATTGCGGCTACTACGTTCGTCTCGATGGGACGGGCCGCATGCTTGACTACGGTGTCTGCGCGGAAAGCCGCAGTCCCTTTGATGGCCGAGTCGTAAACCGCGAGTCCGGCTGTCCGATGTTCGCGGGGAAATTGTAGCGGGCGTTATCATGCCGGCGATCATTTTGGCCGCATTTCTGCTGTCGCGCTGACAGAAACAACTGGATGCGTCCCAGCAGCGCCCCCGGGATAGCAGGTGGGATCTCTTTCGCTGGAAGCTGTAAACCGGACCGAGCGGTCCGGCACTCGCCCGGCACCGTCCTCAGGGGGATGTTAAGAAGACCTGCTCTCGCCACGGTTATTTGCCGGTTGGTCTCACAAATAGCCACTCTGGTCTCAGAGTGCGCGCACGAAGTCCGGCCACCACTAGGATGACCGCAGTCGCGACCGGTGCCCGATGATGCTCGGCCGATCAGGTAAAAAACACAGGAGAAGAATTGATGAAGTTGTCGTTATTCCAATCACTGGCGCTCGGCCTTGCATTAACCGTCGCCGCACCATGGATCGCGTCCGGCGCCGATGACAGCACCAAAGGAGGCAGACGCGGCCAGGGCGACCGGCTTCAGGCCACGCTGGACAAGTTGAACCTGACGGACGACCAGAAAGCCAAGATCAAGGTCATCAAGGACAAGGACAAGGCCGAACGCGATGCGTTCGTAAAAGAGCATGCCGAGGAATTGAAGGCTGCCAGGGATTCCAATGATCAGGAAAAGATGCGCGCCGTCATGCGCCCGTTGATGGAAAAGCGGATGGCCACTTTTGAGGAGATCAAGAAGATATTGACGGACGAGCAGAAGCAGAAACTGGACGAAGCGATAGCTGCCTTTGGTGGACACGGTAAGAAGAACAAGTAATAGCGCCATTATGGTTTTGGGTTCGGACAGGTACGTCTCGCGTCCCTGAAAAGGGTTGATGACCTGTCACTCGATGGCCGGGCTAAAACGGGCCGGTCGTCGGCGAGCCGGGGGGAGGACCTGGACTCTGTTGGCGCGCAAGCCTGAGGGCTCTGCGCGCCAACGGGGATCCAGCGGTGTTAAGCAGAAGATTCCCGCGCTCAGCGACCCGTCGTCAGTTCCAGTGTCCGCCATCCCACCCAATCCAGCGGCAGACTGGCCCAATCCATCGGCATCAGGACCGGGTCGAAGTGCGTGTGAGCGCTTACGAGGATGCGCTGGGGGTCGCCCAGCGCCCTCAACGGCACGCGAACGCTGATTTCCCTCACACTGCGTTTCACCTGCATCGTTTCACGCGGGAGCTTCTTGCGCTGATCCCAAAGGGTGTGCAGTACGTGGCCGATCTGGATGTGCAGCTTGGGCATCAACGCGAACGGCCGGTCGGACCGATAGCCAAAGACATACAACGACGCCTCGACTCCCGCGGCCAGCGGCTTCGATAGTTCGACGGTGAAAACCAGATCACTGCCGTCCATCTCCAACGACTTGGTCACCGCCCCCACGAATGCAGCGCGCTGGCCGTCAGTGAGTTCATCATCCGGCTCTTTCTGTGGCATGGCTCCGGCCGCGTGCGGCGGCAGCCTGGCCGCGCGGGCCCTTGCTTGCAGCGTGAACGGTGGAAAATCGCCAAACAACTCGTTCTGGCGCACGAAAGAGAGGAGGTAACTACCGCTGGACTTGTATTGCGAGGTGTAAGCCTCAACCGCAGCCCGTTTGTGCCGCACCTCTGCTGCCCCGAGGGGGAATGTCTGCCATGCGATCTCGCCGCGATAGAGCGCGGGCGGCTCCAATGTCGCGGACGGGCGAAATCCGCGTGGCCGGGGCCAGCCATTGATGTGAATCCAATACGGGTGGACTTCCGGCCGCATCTCCTGCCCCAGATCCCACAATGCCACGCAAGCAAACAAATACAGCGCGCGATGCTCCGGGTTATGATCAGCGGGGTGAGAAACAAATATCTTCGTGGGCCGGAACTCCCGCAGCACGTCCGTCACGTCCCGCAGAATCTCCTCGCCCTTGTAAGGCGCTCCCGGCCGCAATGCGCTGGCGTAAGGCACCGCCGTCACGCGCGTCAACAGGCTGCGATAGGGCGGGCTCACGCCCCAGTGCTCGTTCCAGATGTCCAACACGCCAAAATCGGGATAGCCAAGAAACACCAACTGGTTGGTGGCGACGCCGAGCACACGCGCGGCGGCCAGCGCTTCGTCATGCCGCACGACGCCCATCGCCCGCACCGCCTTCGGCATGACCACCGGCCGCTTCCGGTAAACGAGGAACGACCATTCGTTCGCGTCGCCGCAAGTCAGGAACACCACGCGCAGCGGCAGCCCCATCGCCACGGCTTTCTGGATCACGCCGCCACAGCCGATCACCTCATCGTCCGGGTGCGGGGCCAGCACCAATACACGGTCTTGCGGCGCGAGAACGACTTGCGGCAGCGGCCCTGCCCCACCCGCGCCCGCGCAACGGCCCGGCAAAAACGCGCATGCGGCCACCGCGCAGGTCACTTGCAACAAACGCCAGCACCGCGAGTTCATCGGAAAGGCAAATGCGGCAACGCGAGAGCCAGTACTGTCAGGATCAGCATCAACCCTGCGGGCATGAACTTCCTTGTCCGGCCCAACTGGACGGCGAAAACAACGAGTAACGCCAGCAACATCCATGAGGTCCATCCGTAAGGCAGCACGTGCAGTGCACACAGGCTCAGCCCCACGGCAAAAGCCACCGACGCCGCGAGGATGGCCTTGCCCTTGCCTTTCACGATGCCGGCAACGCCGCCCACGATGAGCAGCACGATGTAAATCCAAAGCATAGTTTGAGCTATCATGTTCTGTTCAACTGTCAGATCGGATGGAATTGTTAGCGAGAACCGCCATCAATGGCCAGTATGGAAAGTACAGCCGCGCGGCGGCAAACCGAAGGTCACGTTCCGCCTTCGCGCGTGCCACCATCAAGAAGTGGACAGGAAACTCACCTGTCCATTGATATGTGGTGAACACGTTGGAAACCTGCCCTGCTCTAGTGCCCTTTCCAGACCCGATCTGTCGTTGTTGTAGCGCACCGCCCACTTGTGGTAATAGTCCTGGCGTCATGTATTTTCTCATGGTGGATGACGCTCCCAAGATGCTCTCGGCGGCCGACGAGTCACGGTACATCGCAAGCTAGATTCATCCTATGAAAGTATTCCTGACTCTTCTTCTCTTCGGGCTGGTGTGCGCAACCGTGACAGTCGTATCCGTGGCGATGTTCCTCAAGAACGACACTCGCCCTCTCGCAACGGCCAGTAAGGTCGAGAAGCCGCAATTCAAACCCACGGCAGCGCAACTCGACAGTGTGGAAGTTGTCAATGGAGATGCGAGAACTATTAAGCGTGAGATATTCCGTAAGACCAAAGGCTTGTTGTTCAGCGAGAACTTTGATGGACTGGATGCAATGGCCGATGGCCTGCGTGCGTCAAAAGCCCACCTGGCCGATGGGGTTTGGCATCTGTGTCTCTTTTACAGCATCATTTGCGATCTCCCCAGACGAACCAGTGTCGAAGCGGATTGGAAGGCGCGGCTTGAACTCCTCAAACGTTGGATCAACGCAAAACCCAATTCGATCACGGCGAGGGTCGCGCTGGCACAGTTCTACATAGGCTACGCTTGGGATGCCCGCGGCTGCGGCTACGCAGACACAGTCAGCGACGAGGGATGGAAACTATTTCATGAACGCATTCGTCAATCCAAACAAGTTCTCATGAATGCAACACGACTGAGTCAGAAGTGTCCAATGTGGTGGGATAACATGCAAACGGTGGCACTGGCCGAAGGATGGGAGTTGGCTGAATATGACGAGGTTTTCAATGCGGCCATCGCTCATGAACCGGGAAACATCGGTTCCTACAACAACAAAGCCCACTACCTCCTGCCAAGGTGGCATGGAAAAGAGGAAGGCGAATGGCAGCGATTTGCTACTGACGCGTGTAACAAACTCGGCGGTGAGACTGGCGATATCATGTACGCAAGAATCGGGTGGGCGGCTCATGAGAGCGGGATCTACGACGATTTTCTGAAAGACTCGAAGTACTCCTGGCCGCGCATGAAGAAAGGCATGGAAGACATTATCCGACAATACCCGAACTCACTCTCGGCTCCCAGCGAACTTGCCTGTCTGGCGACGCAAGCCAAAGATCGGGAGTGCGCCAGACTGATGTTCGAGCGTATTGGATCGAAAGTGGATTATTCCGTATGGGAGGATGACAAGGCGCGGTTCTTGCGTGCAAGGACCTGGGCGTTTTCAAAATGAAGTCCCTCTCCCAACCTTTTCATGCAGGATCCTTCTTGTGAAAGCATTTCTGATTTTCCTCCTCATCGGTCTGCTGTGCGGCGCTATCGCGATCGTGTCCGCCGTAATGATATTCAAGAACGACGGTCATTCTCCTGCGAAGGCTGCCAAGGTTGAGAAGCCGAAGTTCAAACCTACGGAGGCACAACTGGCCAGCGTTGAAGTTGTCAATGGAGATCAGAAACGTGTCTATCTGGAGGTCACCCGGGAGGTCAGTGACTTGCTGGAAAATGGGGATTTTGACACTCTGGAAGCAATGGGCAACAAACTGCGCAAATCCAAAGCCCAGATAGCCAACGGCCTCTGGCATCTGTCGTTCTTCTACCACAACATCGGCGATCTGCACCAAAGAGGCGGTATCGAGGCTGATTGGAAGGCGCGGCAGGAACTCATCCAACGATGGGTCAAGGCCAAGCCCGACTCAATCACCGCACGAATGGCGCTGGCATGCTTTCATCGCGGCTACGCGTGGGATGCCCGCGGCTACGGATTCGCTCGCACGGTGACCGAGGATGGATGGAGGCTCTTCCGTGAACGTCATCGACGAGCCAAACAAGTCCTCATGGACGCAAAGAAACTGGAACAAAAGTGCCCGATGTGGTGGGCGGACTTGCAGGATGTGGCTCTGGCTGAGGGATGGAACCTGGATGAGTTTAACAAGGTGTTCGATGAAGCAATTGCCTTCGAACCGGAGAATGCCCTTAACTACAGAATGAAATCCACCTACCTCCTGCCACGGTGGTATGGCAAGAAGGAAGGCGTGTGGCAGCAATTCGCCGCCGAAGCGTGTGACAAGCTGGGCGGCGAAGCTGGCGATATTCAGTACGCGAGAATCGGGTGGAAGTTTCATGAAAACGAGATCTACGACGATTTTCTGAAAGAATCGCAGTATTCCTGGCCACGCATGAAGAAAGGCATGGAAGCCATCATCCGGCGATACCCGGACTCACTCTCGGCTCCCAGCGAGCTTGCCTGTCTGGCGGTGCAAGCCAAGGATCAGGAGTGCGCCAGACTGATGTTCAAACGCATTGGGTCGAAAGTGGATTTTTCCGTGTGGGAAAAAGACAAGGCGCGGTTCTTGCGCGACAGGGCCTGGGCGTTTTCAAAACGAAGTTCCTCCGCAACTCCTGCATCAAGATGAAATACCATGAAAGCATTCCTGATCTTCCTTCTCTTCGGGCTGGTATGCGCAGCCGTGACGGTCGTATCCGTGACGGTGATCATCAAGAACAACAACCATCCTCCTGCGAAGGTCACCAAGGTTGAGAAGCCGAAGTCCCCATACACGGCGGCACAACTCGCCAGTGTTGAAGTCGTCAATGGAGATGAGAGAATCGTTGCGAAGAAGATCTCCCAGAAGACCAGTAAATTGTTGTCGGGCGAAAACTTCGCCGGGTTGGATACAATGGCCGATGATCTGCGCACATCGAAAGTCCATCTGGCCAATGGGGTCTGGCATCTATGGCTCTTTTACAACAGCATCTGCGACCTTCCTGAACGAAGCACTGTCGAAGCGGACTGGGAGGCACGGCTCGAACTCCTCAAACGTTGGATCAAGGCCCAACCCGACTCGATCACGGCGAGGGTTGCGCTGGCACGGTGCTACAGAGCCTACGGCTGGGATGCCCGCGGCGGCGGATATGCCGACACGGTCAGCGACGAGAAATGGGAACTATTCGCCGAACGCATCCGACAATCCAAACTAATCCTCAAGGATGCCAAGCGATTGAATCAGAAGTGTCCCATGTGGTGGGAAAGCATGCAAACGGTGGCTCTGGCTGAGGGTTGGGAGTTGGTTGAGTATGACGAAGTTTTCAACGCAGCCATCGCTTACGAACCAGGAAACACCGTTTACTACAGGAACAAAGCTTATTACCTCCTGCCACGGTGGTATGGAAGGGAGGAAGGCGAATGGCAGCAATTCGTTGCTGAAGCGTGCGACAAACTGGGCGGCGAAGCTGGCGACATCATGTATGCGAGAATCGGGTGGAGATTCCACGAACGCCGGTACTACACGAGATTCCTGCGAGACGCGAAGTACTCGTGGCCGCGTATGAAGAAAGGCATGGAGGCCATCATCAAACAATACCCGGACTCGCTCTCGGCCCCCAGCGAGCTTGCCTATCTGGCAGTACAAGCCAACGACCGGCCATGCGCGAAACTGATGTTCGAGCGCATTGGATCGAAGGTGGATTACTCCGTGTGGCGTGATGACAAGGCCCGGTTCTTGAGCGACAGGGCCTGGGCGTTTTCAAAATAAGCCAGCCGGAAAAACAAAGCCCGGCGAAAGCGTAAAATGAGAGTGTGAGCCGCTGTGTCGTTGCAGGCGGAGAAGGGTGCGAAACGGACACGAGCGGAGTGAGTGAAGTGGAGACCAGTGCAGCAAAGGAACATCATGGATCACAAACGGCACATCATCAGGCTTGGCCTTCTTGTCGTCGCCACAACGGCGGCAATCTACTGTTTGCGGAACGAGCGCTGGGTTCTCTACCAGGATGCCGTCTCGCACTCTGTGAAACAAAAGCACTACTTGGGATTCTTTCCGGCAGGTGAAAAGATCAGTTTTAGGACGCCGTCTTTCGATCCAGCGCGCGCAAATTGGCAACCGGGGGTGAGCCTTGGGTTCAAGAGTCCTCTGAAAGCGGGCGAGGTGTTCGCCTACAGATGCCAGTCGAACCGCGCCCTGGTGAAACTCCTGGGTCTAAAGAACGGCCGGCTCTCCTATCAGTCTCTGACACCCACGCAAAAGAACTGGCAATCAGCCGACGTTGACAACAATACGGAAATCACCTTCCCCGGTGGTGCCATCAGGTGGAGTGGACATTCTTCAGATGCGGTGTTTCTCTACGCCGATTGCTTTTTTGCTGATGACTTTAACCCGATCAAACCGGTCCGCCCATTGCGCGAAGTGGCGTTCCCGGTTGATGCTGAGTCACTGAAGGGTTTTGGCGACGCGGAATGGTCACGCATCACATTTCGGAAGTATCCGTGGGACCCGTGAGGTAATTCGAAGTAAGCGGTAAGTCTGGGGGCGATTCATAATGGACAATGTGGAGGTCGCGTGAATCGCAATCCCTCGCCAGTCTCGCGCAGGCCCCGACAACATGATCGGGGCAATCCAAGGGGTATTCACTCTCGTTCACAAAAGACACGATCTGTGGATGATGATAGCGAATAATAGTGCCAAGGATTGGTTCCTTGGTTCTGCCGACAAAGAAGTCGCCTTTCCGTGTTCCGACAACCACGGGCCCCTCGGTTAGCATCAAGTGAATGGCTTCGTCTTTCGCAATTCGTTGTTCAGAAAACACACAAGTTCCGTTTCGAAAGACAGCAAAAGTCTGGGTGCCGCCAAGCAGCTTTCGGTACTCGTCCGATTTTGAAACCGCATCGCAGGGAGAATACTGACCGGGATTCACCCGTTCTTTTTCAGATTGCGGACGGCATATCCGCCCAATCACCTTGCGTATCCAGTCCGTCAATGAAGAAGGCTTTGTCGTGGAATAATATGGAACAAAGTGTACCTGTGCAAATGGGTCCATCCATCCAATCATCCTGTATGTTATGAACCATGTCGGTTTCCAGATCAGTTGGAAACCTGCGCGGCAAGTTCAGCCGCGCTTGTGATCACTTCCCCGATTTCTGATCGGGCATGGTGCTGATCGCCCACAGGCGCGTGCCGATGACGGCGTACACCACGCCGTTGGCGGCACTGTGGCTGCTATACTCCGTGTGCTGGCTGTTCTTGATGCCGTCGTATACTTCAAGCTTCTTTGCCGCTGATATAATGGCCTTACCGAGATAGAGCTTCCTGTCCACAACGAGCGGTGAACTGAAACACGTCCCGCCCGACCGGGCGGAATGTGTCCAATAACAGCGGCCGGTGTCGGCATCCAGGCAATGCACCGCGAACGTATTGTCGGCCACAAATACCAAACCATCCGTCACCGCCACAGTGGAGACACTCTGGTTCAGTCCCTCGTATGACCACAGCTTGGCCGTCGCCGTGACGTCGCCAGTCTTGGTGGCATCGATACAAACGACACTCCCCTTGCATTCTTTTCCGCCGTGATTGGGGTCGCCGCCAATCGCTATGTAGACGCGGTTGTTGTGAAACACGGGCGTGCCGATGATGTCGCACGGATGCCCGCGATCGTCGCCCTTGCTCTCGCGCGGGTAGAACGGGAGCTTATTGTACGCCGGCGGAACGCAATCGAATGACCATATCTTCTTGAGCACGGGCACGTCGGGGACGCTGGCCGTCGGGACAGTATCAACGGGCGTCATGGCCGGGGCTCCCAACGAGAAACGGAACTCCAGCGGCAGTGCGGGCTTCGGCAGTGTCGATAGAAGGTTGTTGGACCGTGCATACTCCGCCGGCGTAAGTCCGCCTGTGTCCTTCTCTTTGACATCAATGAAATACACAATGAGCCCGCGCAAGCTCGTGGTCTTCCAGCGGTCGCCCGCCACGGGCGCCGCGGGGTTCACCGGCTCGAAGGCGTGACAGAAACCGTCCCCGGTCGCAAAGAGTATCTGAACCTTTCCGTTCACCATGCCGAGGGATGGGGACGCGTACTGTCCGCGATAAACCTTCTCGCCCAGTTGCTCATCATCGCGCGCAACGAGCTGTCCCGTCATCTTGTGGAACACAATCAGGCTGGGGCTCAGTGGATTGTAGGGTATCCGCCCGGGAATCCATGAGCGGCCGTTGCCGGTGCAGACATAGACATAATCGCCATGCACCAGGACGGAGGAACTGGCCGTGTGGTGATAATACGCCTTGAGCTTCTCGCACATGTCGTACCGCCAGGCGATGCTCTTCAGCGACAACTCCATGACGGCTTCCTTCTCCGCTTTTGCAGTCTGGGGTTCTCCTGCCTTTGCGCGAGCACCGTGCCCGCCCAGAAGCACTTTCAGGTCAACGCACATCGCTTCCTGATAGGGACTCACGAAATACATCCGGTCATCTTCCACCGTGGGGGACGAACTGATGGACCAACTCTCCAGATCGCCTCTGGACGAAGGCCGGGGACAAATGAACGAGCCGAGCAGGCTGCCAGTCTTCTCGTCGAGACACAGGAAACAGGCATCTTTTCCGTCTTTCCACGTGGTCCCGATGAATACCCTGCCCCGGCTCACTACGGGACTGCCCGTGGTGCGACGGCCGATCTTGGCGACCCACTTGACGTTCTTCGTCGATTGCAGAACCACGTCACCCGCATCATTCAGTTCGCCGCAATCAACCGAATCCGGCAACTTCCGGTCACTCTCGGCAACGCGGTTTCGCGAGGCTTGCCCGCACCACTCCGGCCAGTCCCTGGCACCAACCACGCCTGAGCCGACCGCCAGAAGTGCGCCGGCATAAAGGATCATCATTCTTGAGTGTGTCATCGTCCTCATCCTTGTTCTCAGTCCCTGTTCGAGTCACGGCATGGTCGCTGCGGCCCGGTGGAAAAGCACTCCACCTTCACGAGCGCGATTCTGCACCGGCGCGACGGAGAGTCAAGTGCACTGAAGTGGGATGGGCTGGCGTTCGACACTGGACAGGCAAGATGCCTGTCCTACTTTGTTCCCTGCCCCATCGAAATCGTTCTCAAATACCACCAGCGGTTCTCACATCAGGTAGGGCGAAGCGTCCCGCTGAGCCGTGGCGATGACTGGCATCCGCTGTCTCGGCTCGGCAGGGTCGCCTCGCCCCACCTCGGAGGCCATCAAGGTAGGATAGGCTTCCAGCCTGTCCCTTCTTTCATCAATGGATAGGCAAGATGCCTGTCCTACTTTGTTCCCTGCCCCACCGAAATCGTTCTCAAAAACCACCAGCAGTTCTCACGTCTGGCAGGGCGAAGCGTCCCGCTGAGCCGTGGCGATGACTGGCATCCGCTGTCTCGGCTCGGCAGGGACGCCTCGCCCCACCTCGGAGGCCGTCAAAGTAGGATAGGCTTCCAGCCTGTCCCTTCTTTCATCAATGGACAGGCAAGATGCCTGTCCTACTTTGTTCCCTGCCCCACCGAAATCGTTCTCAAAAAACCACCAACAGTTCTCACGTCTGGCAGGGCGAAGCGTCCCGCTGAGCCGCGGCCACGACCGGCATCCATTGTCTCGGCTCGGCAGGGACGCCTCGCCCCACCTCGGAAGTTGGGGGAACTTTTCGAAAGAGAAGTAAAACAAACCGAAAGGGATGTTGAGACTTTTCCCGCATGCCGTGGCAGGCTGTGGTTTGCGACTATCGAAAGGAAAGCAAAATGGTGTCCCGTAACGTGAAACAGTTGCTGATGCTGGCCGCGTTCACCCTGGCATGCCAGGGCGCGTCCGCACAACAGACGCATCGAATCACAATTCCGGCCGGCGAGTTGCGGTGGGACACGAATGGATTCAGCCTGATCCCCTCATCCGCAGAGTGTCCGTCGAGCCGGGCCACAAGCGATCCCTTTTGGAACATGACGCTGGAGCCCTCCCGTGGCAGCGGACTCCAGAACGAACTCCGCCTTGAAAGCCGGACTCAAGCCTCTCCCACCGTGGCAGAGACGAAGGACGGCCTCACGCTTTCCTACAGCCATCTGCTCGACGGAAAGAAACGGTTGGACATCGGGTTGACGTTGACGGTGCGGAGCTGCAACGGCCGGTTCGAGATCGCCGGGGAAATCCGGAATGGAACACGTGAGTGGATCGTCCGGGATTTCCGGGGGCCGGTATTCAGCGGCATCCAGACTTCGTTGTCGAAAACACCGCTGCTCATGCCCAGCGGATTCGGTTGCCGGGTGAGCCAACTCCCGCCGGACGGAAAAGCCTCATGGCCTTGGCGCAAACAAGGCCGATACATGGCGGCCACGGTCTACTATCCCAGCGCGGCAGGCACGATGTCATGGTTTGCCCTCGCGGGGGCGTCGCATGGTCTGTACTTCGGGAGCCATGACGCGCAGTGCGGCTCCAAGGCGTTGAGGGTCTGGCACGATCCCCACAGCAAGACCTTTTCCGCCATGATCGAGTACCAGTTCTTCGTGCATCCCGGCCGGCAGGGCACGATTCCGAAGATGATCGTGAAGCCGTACGCGGGCGACTGGCATGCGGCGGCGAAAGTCTATCGCGCCTGGGTCGATTCGGTACGCAAACCGATCGAGAAACCGGCATGGGCACAAACCGCCAGCGGCTGGCTGCTGGCCATCCTCAAACAACAAAACGGTGACATCGTCTGGCCTTACAACACGCTCGACAAGCTCAGCGAGCTTGCCGACCAGCGGGGCCTCGACATCCTCGGGCTGTTCGGTTGGGGATACGGCGGGCACGATCACCTTTATCCCGACTACAATCCCTGCCCCCTCATGGGCGGCGAGGAAGCGTTGCGCGAGGGAATCAAGAAGGCACATGCCCGCGGCAAACGGGTCGTGCTCTATGCCAACGGGCAACTGATCGAGCGGGGCACCGCCTATTGGACCGACACGGGCCGTCATCTGGCCGTCACCCAGAAGGATGGGCAGACCGTTCAGGAATTCTGGCGCAAATACCAGGACACGCCCGGGTATCATTTCGACATCGGGTGCAGTGTCACGAAACGCTGGCGCGAGCGCCTGCTATCGCTGGCGATGCAGGCGAACCGCCTGGGCGCCGACGGCATCCTCTTCGACCAACTCGGCGGCCGAGGCCCCCTGCCCTGCTACGCCGAAGGCCACGGCCACCCCGTCCCATCAATGGTCTATGAGGAAGACCGCCGCGAGATGCTCCGCCAGATCGCGCGCACGATGAAGGGCGTGAACCCGGACTTCGTGATCATGACCGAGGGGTTCTTCGACAGCATCCTGGACTCGATCGCGTACTTTCACGGTTACTTGCTGGGTATCTTCAAAGACTCGGCCGACCGGATTGCCCGGCAACAAGCCGAGCCGGGCATCAACGGCATCTTCCCCGAGATGGCGCGTTTCACGTATCCGGAGGCTGCCTGCACCGTCCGGTTCCCGTCGCCGCTTCTTCCCCGTCCGATGGTCAATTACACCTGCGCCTACGGCTGGCGTCTGGAAATCGAAACCCGCTACGCGCCCGACCACGATTACCTGCTGAAACAACGTGCTCCCGCGGTCGAGGATTATGGGAAGATCGTAGAGAAGCCCGACGTCACTGCGATGCAGACGCTGCCGTTCCAGGAAACCGTCGCATATATGAAACGCGTCGCTGAATTCCAGAAGAAGAATGCCGCATTGCTGATGACCGGCAAGTTCATTGACGACGATGGGTTCACCTGCGCGGGATCGGGTATCGTGGCCAAAGGCTATCGCTGCGGAAACCAGTTGGGCATCGTGCTGTGGAACACATCGGACCAACCATCCGCCTTCAAGCTCGCCGTGCCGGCAGCGGAGTTCGTGTCGGCCTCGGACCCCGAACACGATTCTGTTGAACCGTTTGCCGCCCTGCCCCCTCAAACGCTCCGATTGTTGATTTGGAAACAGAAGGAAACCCACCCATGACTGAAATGGGGCCGTCATTGCGGACGCTATGCACACCGCACCAGACCTGACAGGGCTCGTCTATCCTGCTAAAAAGAAGGCGTGAACAATAACTCGCGACAGACACGTTTCTGAACGCCATCAACAATCTGCAGGAAGAGAACCCCATGAGAAAAAGCAATTTCAGTTCGAAGATGATCCTGGCTGCCGGCCTGTTGGGCCTGGCCGGGTGGACGTGTAACGCGGAAGCCCAGGATACGAAGCCGCGCATGAAACTCGGCGGCTACTACTTCGCGGGCTGGTCGGGCAAATGCCCCTACGACGACGGTTCGGCGGCAAACGCGTGGGCGAAGGGCATGCCGACGCATTTCACCAAGAAGCTGGCCACGGAGTTCGCGGGTCGCACACCCATCTGGGGCTGGCGTGACGACACGCGCGCCCTGATGGAGCGCCAGATCAACCTCGCGGCGGACAACGGCGTGGCGTACTTCTCGTTCTGCTGGTATTGGCACGACAACAAGAAGCCGATCAATCCGGCAGGCATCGACGAGGATTCGAAACACCTCCCGATGAAGTTGTTCATGGAGGCGAAGAACAACAGCCGGATGGAGTTTTGCCTGCTGGTGGCCAACCACAGGGGCGCTGAAATCGTCGGCACGGATGCGTGGAAACAGGCGGCGGATTTCTGGATCGCGAATTACTTCAAGCATCCCCGCTATCTGCGCCTGGACGGCAAGCCGGTGATTATGATCTTCTCACCGAAAGGCGCGGACAAGGCTGGTTTCGATTACATGCACGAGGCCGCGAAAAAGGCAGGCCTGCCCGGCGTGTGGATCGCGGCCTGCGGCAACGCCAAACCCGAGGACGGCTACCAGATCCTGACCGCCTACAACACCAAGCCGAACAAGGGTCTCAACATGACGGACATCTACCCGTTCAAGATGCTGGCCGACTGGAACGAGTCAGTCTGGTCCAACCCTGACCGCCCCGCCCTGCCCTACATCCCCGTCGCCACGCAAGGCTGGGACCGGCGTCCGTGGGAGGCGAAGAACGGCGAAGGGCTCGGCAAAGGTTCAGGCGTTTCGCCCCACTTCGCTCGCTGCACCCCGGAAGAGTTTGAGGCCCATCTGAAACGCATGGCCGATTGGATGGACGCGAACCCGAAACAGGCCACCAAGGATCACCTCGGCATCATCTACGCATGGAACGAAATTGGCGAGGGTGGATGGCTGGTGCCGTGCAAGGACGACCCCGACGGCGCCTACCTGAAAGCCATCCGCCGCGTTGTGATGGGCAGGTGAAAACGGACGGCGGGAAGAAACTGAAGGGAGAATGACATGAACAAGTTCAAAGCAGTCATGATGGTCATCACGCGCACGCCGCCCTCTCGCGGCTGTTTGAAACGATTCGTGC
>CAZGGF010000077.1:0-61529 GCA_964524715.1 uncultured Verrucomicrobiota bacterium
AACCCCGACCTGACCGATCATGCGATCACGGGCAACGCGGAGGATGGCACTTTTACCGTCCAAGTGGTGGATGAGCAGTCCAAGCTGAACGCTAATGCCCTCACGCCGGGCAGGCACTGGAGCGCCTGGCTGGAAGCGGTGTTGACGTTGATCTTGATGAACGGCGCCGTGGTCAGGAACTGCGCCAGACCAGTATAGGTTGCATCGCTGTGCGATTGTCCCGAGTGGCCGTAGAAGATGTCCGGTGTCATGCCTCGAATCAGCAGCAATTCTTCGATCCTGTCCAGTGACGCATTTTTGCAATGATACGGTCCGCTCTGTTCGTACGTCAACCCCATATAGTATTCGTCTTCAGCTCCATTGAGTTTGGTTGAACTGTCTTTGTCTGTCCAATCGCCGATGGAGTCAACAATCATATTGGAGGTTTCGGTGTCCACGCCACTGAGCCGCAAGAGCGTCTTCCATTGTTCCGGCGTGAGGGCATTGGCGTTCAGCTTGGACTGCTCATCCACCACTTGGACGGTAAAAGTGCCATCCTCCGCGTTGCCCGTGATCGCATGATCGGTCAGGTCGGGGTTGTTGTGCCATGGCTCCGAATAGTAATCCGCGCCGCTGGTGGAAAACTGGCGCACCGAACCATCGGAGCTGTTGATTTGGCCGGCTTTGTTGACTTTCGCCGCCAAAAGCGCCTTCTCGAACTCGATGCCTGCCATGGCTAGCGCTTTGGCCTTGAGTTCGCGGTCGTGGTAGCTCGTCAGCCGGGTCTCGATATGCATCGTGAAGGCGAACGTGCTGACCATCAACGACAACAGCAGCACAATCCAGAGCACGACGATCAGGATGGCTCCATGCCGCCGTCCCGTGTCCCGCTGGATTTTGAGGCTGTTGCGACTCATGTTTTTGTCTCAACTTCCGCTGCTTTTGCTACTGGTGGAGCCGCTGCTAGTGCTTCTGCTGGAACGACTTGTAGCACTGCTTGGTGCTGCCGGCACAGTACCGATCTGTGCCGCTGCGTTGCAGGGGATATCAATGCTCTTCACCAGCGTCACATCCGCCTGGCCGGGGTTGGAATTAGCCATGGTTATGGTCAGCTCGATCGATCCCGGCATGGTGGTGGCATCATCCCACGTATCCAACCACTGGTCGTTCGCCGCATCATAATAACGCATATTGAAACTCTTCACCCAATTGGCCAGCCGGATGGCCTGGCCTGCGTTTTCAACATCGGCAGCCAAAAAATTTTGCGCGCGCGCCATCAGGACCCGTTCGTTGTTCTCGTCTGGCTCCAGCGAGAACTGGATGCGCTGCGGCACACCACCCGTTTGCGCCATCGCTCCCATGACCGGCACGTCCGTGGCCACAAAACTGACGGAGTCGCAGTCGCCGTTATCCTGGGTGTCCCAAGCGTACCAAGTGGAGTTTTCCTGTGAGAAGATTGCCGTGCGGAACGATCGCGAGAGGATGTCCGTCAGCGTGCGCTGGCGCTGGAGACCCTCGGTCAGGTCGCGGCTCCGTTTCAACGCCGCCAGTCCGGTGTTCCACGTCATCAAGACCGCCGCCAGCATGCTCGCCATGATCGCCGTTGCCAGCAGCAGTTCGATGAGTGTGAAACCGCCACGGCGGGGAAAGGACTCGAGGAAGTGGTCTCCACTCATCAGCTTCCTCCGGCGGCGGCACGGCCGCGGCTGCTGGGCCCCAGCGCGTTGCCCATGGTGTTGGAAGTGGAGCTGGGATTGTAGAGAACCGTGTTCAACGTCACGTCGTATTCGCGATTTCGCTCGCGCCACTTGATGACAAGCGTCTGTTTGTAAAGTGATTCGAGCTGGTTGTCGTCGGCAACGATCTCGCGCTGCCATTGGAAATTGGGAAAGCCGTCGCCAAAATCGCCAGTAGTGATGCCTACGGTGAAATTGGTTGGATTGTTGAACTCCATCAATTTCATCTCCGCCAGATCGTGGGCAACGGTGTAGTTGCTCGCGTTCTTGGCCGAGTCGGTGCAGCGGCCGATGGCCATCGCAATGGTGAATAGCGCCGTGCCGACGATGGCTACCGCCAGCATCACCTCCAGCAACGTGAAACCGGAATGAATCACGTGAACCGTGAGCCATGGACCGCGGCGCATGGGCGTGTTATCTTGTGGGCGCATTGGGCAGCAGTTTTGAGAGCGACGTCATGGGGTCCAGCTCGATGGTGACCGTATCGTTGTCGGTGCCGCCGAGGAAGATGGAACCTCCCTGACAGGCGCCGTTGGGATAGAACACGATCGAAGCCGTGCCGCTGGCTGTGACGGTGTCGTCCGCGGCCTGCAGTTGCAGCAGACGCGCAGGTGAAACCATCTCATGGCGGGTGGATGTGGGCAACGCGACGATGACGGCGTTGGTGGAGAGGTCGTCGGCCTGTGGCGCAGTTTCCGGCACCGTGCCGTCGGTAAAAGCCAGCGCGTTGGTGCTGAGGCTCAACACCTGCAATATCAGGTTGGTCTCCGTGATGTCCGGCATTTCAATCCAGTAGGCCTGCTCCGAGAAATCCATGTTCAACGACATTGCGTGCTGGCGGACGATCGCCTGATAGCGCGCGTGCTGGATGGTGGATCTCAACGTGCTCGTCTCGCTGCGCAGGACCTCACCGCGATAGGTGCGCAGGAACGATGGCATGCCTACGCCGACCACCAACATGATGATCACGATCACCGCTATCGTTTCGATCAGGGTGAAGCCGGAACGCGCAGAGCGACGAGGGGGGAGTGATGAGTCAAGAGCGACGAGTGATGAAGGGCGCAAAGGGGGGGACGAACGCAGCGTCAGGAGAAATATCCAACGTGCGCGAGGCACTGTCTGCTGTCGTTCACTGGGCTCCGCTGCGCTCATCACGTTTCACTGATTGCACCCCGTCATTTCCAACTCACGACGTCGTCATCGGTGTTCGGACGGCCGTCCGGGCCGGAACTGTAAAGGTCGAAGCCTTCAGGGTCGGGGTTCTGCTGCGGGGGGCAAACATAGATAAAGGCCCGGTTCCATGCATCGGGTTTGATGACGGCCGGGTCGACGTAGGGGCCGTGCCACTTCGTCGGCACCGGCTCGCTGCTGGGTGCCGTGACCAACGCCTGCAAACCCTGCTCGGTCGTGGGGTAAATGCCGTTGTCGAGACTATACGTTTGCAGCGCCATTTTGTAGGAATTCATCTGGTTCTGCGTGGCAGTGATGTAAGCCTTTTTCCGCTGCGGACCGATGTTGACGATCACCGTGCCCACGAGCAAAGCAATGATCGCGATCACCAGCATGATTTCGATAAGGGTAAAGCCCGAATGCCTGTTCGATTTCAGTTTCATTTCTGTTTTCTCCTGTTTACCGATTCAATCCGGACGTGATGCTCATGACGGCGCTGAGCACACTAAACACAATAAAGCCGACCACCAGCGCAATCATCACGATGACGGCTGGCTCCAACAAGGTGGTGAAACGTTTGACATCCTGCGTCAGTTCTTGTTCATACAAACTGGCGACGTTGTTGAGTGCCGTCGGCATATCACCGGTTTGTTCGCCAATCGCCAGCATGTCGATCAGCAGGGAGGGAAAAATCTGGCCGGCCGCCAGCGGTGCGGAAATGGTGGTGCCGTCGGTGACGCGCTCGCGGGCCTTGGCGATTTCGCGGGCGATGACGAGGTTGGTCATCGTATCCTCGGCGATCTTCAGTGCGGTGAGCACTGGCACGCCATTACCCAGCAAGGTCGCCAGCGTGCGGCTGAACTGCGCAAAGAACGCCGCCTTCAACGTATTGCCGGCCAGCGGGATACGCAGTTTCCACCGGTCCAGCATCAACCGTCCCTCGACGGTTCGCACGGTGCGTTTGTAGGCAAAGACAATGGCGAAAATGACCGCCGCCAGCCCGCCCAGGAACCAGATATTACTGGCGAGATTGCCGGCGCCGATCAGGATCCGGGTTGGCAATGGCAACGTCGTGCCAAGGTCCTGGAACATCTGCGTGAATTTCGGCAACAGAAACACCATGAAGATGAACACCACGACGATGCCCACGATGAGAATGATGGCCGGATACAGCAATGCCGAGGTGACCTTCTCACGGATGTCGGCGAGCCGTTCGTAGTGTTCGGTCAACCGCCGCAGCACCTCGGGCAGCGTGCCGCTCTGCTCGCCAGCGCGGATCATGTTGGTATAGAAACGGGTGAAAATCTTCGGGTTCCGCGCCAGCGCGTCGGAGAGATTGGCGCCCTGCATGATTTCCTCGCCGACCTGCTCCAGGATTGGGCCGAGCGACTTGTTCTTCTGTTGCCGCGTCAAGCACTCCAGCGCCTGCTTCAGGCTCATGCCGCTCTTGAGGAGGTTGGCGAGTTGTTGCGTGAACAGCATTACCTGCCGGGAATTGATGCGAACCTTTTTCGCCGCGCCGGCCTTGGCCGCCGGGGTTGCGTCATTTGCTTTCGAGGACCGGGCGGGCGCGCCTTTCTTCTGCGCTGCGGCGTCCACGGCGATGGGGAAGTAGCCCTGGGCAACCAGTTGCGCCAGCGCGGCCTTGCGGTCGGGGGCGGTCAGAAGACCGTTGATCGCTTCGCCGCTCTTGCTGCGCGCACTGTAGGAGAAGTCTGGCATCGGGGGAAAATTCCAGCCACAGACCGTTACTCGTCCGCGTAGGCCTCGTCTTCCTGTGTGATACGGAGCACTTCTTCCAACGACGTGACCCCCAGCGCCGCCTTGCGCATTCCGTCGTCGCGAAGCGTTCTCATGCCGTGGCCAACGGCCGCCTTCTTCAGTTCAGCCGCGGGACGTCGATCCACCACCAGGGGGCGCAACACATCGCTCATCAACATGATTTCGTAAATGGCGGTCCTGCCCTGGTAACCGGTGCGGCGGCATTCTTCGCAGCCGACACCGCGGTAAAATTTCGTGTGCTGGTATTTCTCGTCCCTGCCACCGAGCCGTTCCATCAGGTCCTCGCTCGGCTTGTCTTCGACCTTGCAGGCAGGGCAGAGCGTGCGCAACAACCGCTGGGCGACAATCGCTTCGATGGACGATGTGATGAGGAACGGTTCGATCCCCATGTCAATGAGCCGGGTGAAACCGCTCGGCGCGTCGTTGGTGTGAAGCGTGGCGAAAACGAGGTGGCCCGTCAGTGACGCGCGCACGGCAATCTCGGCCGTCTCCAGGTCGCGCACCTCACCAATCATGATCACATCCGGGTCCTGCCGGAGCAGGTGGCGCAGGCCGCGCGCGAAAGTCAATTCGATGTCCGGCCGGACCTGCATCTGAATGATGCCCCGGAGTTGGTTTTCCACCGGGTCCTCGACGGTCATGATGCGCTGGTCGATCGTGTTGATCGTACTGAGGCAGGCGTAGAGCGTCGTGCTCTTGCCGCTGCCGGTGGGGCCGGTGACCAGGATGATGCCGTGGGGACGGTCAATCAGACGGCGGAAGATCTTCTCATCCTCGACCGCCATGCCGAGTTTATCGAGACCCAGCAACATCGTGCTGCGGCTCAGCAGACGCAGGCTCACGCTCTCACCGTGGATGCTGGGGATGGTGGAGACACGGATGTCCACTTCTTCGCCGCCGACGCGAAGGTTGATTGCACCGTCCTGCGGCAACCGCTTTTCGGCGATGTCCATGTTGGCCATGACCTTCACGCGGCTGATGATGGACGCCTGGAACCGCTTCAGCACGGCCGGCACAGGCACCTGCACCAGCACGCCGTCGATGCGGTAGCGGATGCGCAGGTCCTCCTCCATCGGCTCGATGTGAATATCCGTGGCGCGGTCACGCTTGGCTTCGGCGATGATCTGGTTGACGAATTTCACCACGCTCGCTTCCTGCGAGGCTTCGTCAATGTCGCCGATGTTGATCCGCTCGTTGGCGGGAATGTCAATGACGCCGCCGGCGGCGAGCATCTGGTCGAGCGTGTCAGCGCCGACGCCGTAGTAGCGTTTCTGCGCCTTCTCAATCTCCTCGCGGGTGGCCAGCGCCAGTTGCACACGCTGGCCGGTCAGCCAGCCGATGGCGCTGCGGGCGGCTTCGTTGAATGGGTCGCAGGTGGCGATGCAGAGAGTGCCGTTCTCGGCCTTGATCGGCACGACCACGTGCTGGAAAACGACCTTGGGTTGGAGCTTGGAGGTGACGACACGATCCAGTTCCATCTCCGTCAGGCGGACAAACGGCAGGCCGAGCCTGGCGCCGATTGCGCGCAACAACGGCTCCTCCTTCACCTTGTGCGTGGCGACGATGATCTCGATGAGCGATTTGCCAGGCTGCTGCTGGCGTTCAGTGAAAATACGGTCGAGTTCTTCCGGCGTGAGGGGCGCCAGCGACTGGAGCAGTTCGCGCAAATTCAATGCTGCAGGTTTGGTTGCAACGGTATCCACAACGGCCACCCACTATAGTCAGTTCCGAAATCCGGGTCAAAGCGTTACCATGAACCAACGCCGACTGCACGGAAAAGTTTCGCAACGAACGGCTCAGGTCACTGTTTCGCAGCCGGAGTCGCGGGAGTGGCGGGCGTGGCCGGCAACAATACCTGCGGGATCGTCGCCGGAGCGCTGGCCGGCTTGGGCGGCGGTGCCAACGACTCGCCGCGCGCACGGGCTTCCCGATCCAGGACGATGATGCGGCTGCGCGCGCGCTCGGCCAATTGGGGGTTGGACTGGGCGGCGGCAATGAGGTCTTCGTAGCCCTGACGCGCCTTCTTCCACTGCTGGGTGGCCTCCAGGCAGCGGCCGATGGCCATTCGGGCATCGAGCATGTGCATAGCGTTGGGGGTTTCCGTGACGCGCTGATAGGAACTGATGGCGCCGTTGTAATCACCCTGGCTCTCGCGAGCGGCGCCGATGCCATAGAACGCTGCGTCGAGCATCGGGTGCTTCGGATACTCCTCGGCAAAACGATTGTAGGTTTTCTCAGCGTCGCCGTACTTGCCGTCCTGGTACTGCTGGTCAGCCAGCAGCAACAGCGCAAACGCACCGGCGTTCTCGCCCTTGAACTGGCTGGCCACCGCCGCATAATCCTTGGCCTCTTTGGCGTTGGTCAGTGCGCGGCCTTGCTCTTCACGCTGCTGTTCCATCCACCTGTCCACAGCCAGATAGACACCCACGCCGACCACGATGGCGCAGGCGGCGGCGATAACGAGCTTCTTGTTCTTGTCCCAGAAATCCAGAAGCTGGAGATCCAATGGCAACTCCTCCGGCTCGGCGGCCGTTTCCGGCGCCGGCGCCGGCTTGCCATTGGCGGGCTTGATCTTGTCGTTTGGCTTGTTAGCGTTGGGGTTCATCGCTTGTTCCACACAAAGGGCCGCGATAATTTGCGACTGGCGCGCGAAACGCAAGAGGGAAATGTGGCGAAAATGCCCCGTGGCGTCTCCCCGACCGACCCGTCGCCCGCCAAACGGAGCCGCCGTCAACCTGCGCTGAGCGTTCCCGCATGGACGATCAGCAGCGGAATCATGGAGCGGTGGCGGACATGTTCGATGGTGCTGCCGTAGAAAATGTCCGCCAACAGCCGGTGTCCGTGGGTAGTCATCGCGATCAAGTCGCACCGCTCGCGCTCGGCAGTCTTGAGGATCTCGTTGGGCGGATCGCCAAGAGCAAGGCAGGTTTCCACATTCAAACCATTGCTGCGCAACTGGTTAGCTGTCTCATCAAGGTAAGCGCGGTCATCAATCATCTCCTGTGACTCGCGGAGCTGGAGCTTGTCGTAGTTGCGGGCGACCCAGCCGTCAGCGACGTGGACCAGCAGCAGCTTCGACTTATGGAGTTTCGCCAATTCGGCAACGTGCGGCAGCAGGCTCTTGTCGGCCTGGCTGTTTTCCAATGCGACGAGGATCTTCTGATACATGACAGCTCCTATGTGAACAGCGATGTCAGCCACGAGGTCAGGCCAAAATAATCGGCAAGGAATTTTATGTTGAGCACGACGATGATGGCGGCGGTCGCCCACGCCAGCACGGCGACCCAGCGCGAATTGGTGAACTCACCCATCTTGGCGCGTTCGCCGGTGAACTTCACGAGCGGGATGACGGCGAACGCAAGCTGGAGGCTCAAGACAACCTGGCTGAGCACGAGCAGCTTGCCAGCGCCGGCATCGCCGTAGATGACGATGGCAATGATGGCCGGCGTGATCGCGATGGCGCGTGTGAGAAAGCGTTGCAGCGCCGGCTTCATGCGGAAGTTGAGAAAGCCCTCCATCACGATTTGGCCCGCGAGCGTGCCGGTAAGCGTCGAGTTCTGGCCCGAGGCGAGCAATGCCAGCGCGAAGAACGTGCTCGCCACACCGACGCCGAGCACGGGCGAGAGCATTTGGTAGGCGTCCTTGATGTCGGTGATGTTGTGGTGGCCTGTGCGATGGAACGAGGCGGCGGCGACAATCAGGATGGCGGCGTTGACCAACAGCGCGGTGGAAAGCGCGACAACGGAGTCCCAGACGGCAAAACGGATGGCCTCGCGTCTGCCTTCGCGCGTCAGCTCGTATTTGCGCGTCTGGATGATGGAAGAGTGCAGGTAGAGATTGTGCGGCATCACCGTTGCGCCGAGGATGCCAATCGCCACGTAGAGCATCTCCGGGTTCTTGAGAATCTCGGTGCGCGGGATGAAGCCCGTGAGCACGGCGACCGGGTCCGGCTTGCAGAACCAGATTTCCGCGACGAAACAGGCAAGAATGGAGAAGATGAGCGTCACCACCAGCGCCTCGATCCAGCGGAAGCTCTTGTTCTGGAGATAGAGGATGCCAAACACATCCAGCGTGGTCAGGCACACGCCCCAAATCAGCGGCAAGCCGAGGAGCAGGTTCAACGCAATGGCCGACCCCAGCACCTCCGCCAGGTCGCACGCGCAAATCGCCACCTCGCACAATGCCCAGAGCGTGACAGCGACCGGCTTCGAGTAGTGGTCCCGGCACGCCTGTGCGAGGTCGCGACCGGTGACGATGCCGAGTTTGGCCGCGAGCGTCTGGAGCAGGATCGCCATCAGGTTCGACAACAGGATCACCGATAGCAGCGTGTAGCCGAACGCCGAGCCGCCGGCAATGGCAGTGGCCCAGTTGCCGGGATCCATGTAGCCGACGGCCACCAGATAACCCGGCCCGGCAAACGCAAGCATCTTGCGGAAGAAACCGGCCGTGCGCGGCACCTCGATCGAGCGGTGGACTTCCGACAGGCTGGTGGAGGCAGACGCCTGCCGCCAGCCGGTTTCGGCAGCGGGCGCAGGCGCTGGGTTGTTGGCGTTCTTTTCCACTCGGCTCCGGGTTGACGTGCCTGACAGAAACCTGCTGCACCCGTTTTGTCAACCGTAAGCGGTGGCGTCTTCGGGCTGTTGTGGGGCAACATGTCCTTGATGCCGCGCTTCTTGAAAATAGCAGGACATTTTCATATTGACATTTCGTCATTCGACGAAATATAGTGTCGTCCATGCGCGAGTTCATGAGAATCACCAAGGCGCTGGCCGATGAGAATCGGGTGCGCGTGTTATTGGCATTGAAGGCCGGCGAGCTGTGCGTTTGCCAGATCAGCGAGCTGTGCGGGCTGGCGCCGTCCACCATCTCCAAACACCTGTCGATCCTGTATCACGCCGGGTTGATCGAGTCCCGCAAGGAGGAGCGGTGGGTTTACTACCGCCTGCCGGGAAAGGAGGCGCCGATCGCTGTCCGCGAAGCGATTGAATGGGTGCAGAAGTCCCTGGGAGGCACGCCCCAAGCCGTTGAAGATCACAAGAAGCTGAAACAAATCCTGAAGATGGACCCGACGACGATATGCCAACGCCACTTCCGAAGATAAGGGTCCTGTTCCTTTGCACCGGGAACTCCTGCCGCAGCCAGATGGCCGAAGGCTGGGCGCGCCATCTCAAGGGCGACGTGATTGAGACGTACTCCGCCGGCATCGAGAAACACGGCATGAACCCGAACGCAATCCGCGTGATGAGCGAGGCGGGGGTGGATATCTCAAGGCAGTATTCCAAAACGCTTGATGAACTGACCGGCGTGACGTTCGACTACGTCGTCACCGTCTGCGGCCATGCCAATGAGCGTTGCCCCATCTTTCCCGGCAAGACGAAGGTGATCCATGTCGGCTTTGACGACCCACCTCAGCTCACCAGGAACATGGACGAGGGCGAAGCCAAACTGGCGGTCTATCGGCGCATCCGCGACGAGATCAGGCGCTTCGTCGAGGGTCTGCCGGATGTACTCACCGCCAATTAACAGCAACTGATGATGAACCCTGTGCTGATGAGTAGCTCGCATGGCACATAGACCATTGAGAGACCAATCCCTATGAGCAACAACCGATCCTTAATCGAACCTGAATCCGTGCGGCAGAAAGTCCGCGAAGGCTACGGCAAGATTGCCGTCAGCGGCGGTTCTTGTTGCTCCGCAAAGCCAGGTTGTTGCGGCTCCAATGCAGCGGCATCGGCACAGCTCGTCCAGCACATTGGCTACGATGCCAAGGAACTGACTGCGCTGCCGGATGGCGCAAACATGGGCCTTTCATGCGGCAATCCGACGGCGCTGGCTTCGCTCAAACCGGGTGAGGTTGTTCTGGACCTTGGCGCGGGTGGCGGCTTCGACGTGTTCATCGCCGGGCCGAAGGTGGGCGCGACGGGGCGCGTCATTGGGGTGGACATGACGCCGGAAATGCTGGCCAAGGCGCGCAAGAACATCGCCACGTATCGCAAACGCACCAAGCTCGACAATGTCGAATTCCGTTTGGGCGAGATCGAGCGCCTGCCCGTGGCCGACGCAAGTGTGGACGTGATTATCTCCAATTGCGTCATCAATCTCTCGCCCGACAAGCCACAGGTTTGGAAGGAAATCGCGCGTGTGCTCAAGCCCGGCGGGCGGGTGGCAGTGTCAGATCTCGCGTTGATCAAACCGCTGCCGAAAGCGGTGACGGGGATGATCGAGGCGTTGGTTGGCTGCATCGCCGGCGCGGTGCTGGCGAGCGAGACCGAACGCATGGCGCGGGAGGCCGGTCTGGCCGACATCAAGCTGACACCGAAGAGCGCTTACATCGACACGATGACCGACTGGAAAGACCCGCTCTACCAGAAAATTCTCAAGCACCTGCCGAAGCGCACGAAGCCGTCGGACTACATTACGAGCCTCAGTGTTCAAGCGCGAAAACCGGCAACCTGCGGGTGTGGTGCGAGTCTGGTTACGCCGGCAGTCAACGAACTGGTCGCCATCGGAGCGGCCATCACCGCAAACTGCGAGCCTTGTTTCAAGTATCACTACGGTCAGGCGCGCAAACTCGGCGTGTCGCCGCAAGACATGGCCGTGGCGGTGAAGACCGCCAACTCCGTCAAACAAGCGCCCGCGAGGTCGGTACTGCAACTGGCCGAACGCTTCTTACAAGGTGACTTCACGCCCACGGCAGACAAGGTCTGCTGCCCCGGCCCGGCCGTGTCGCCCAACAAGAAAGGAAACTGCTGCGGATGAAGACTCATGGCCAGACCGAAAAGCGCCTCGCTTTTTTTGAACGCTACCTGACGCTGTGGGTCTTCCTCTGCATGATCGTCGGCGTCGCGCTCGGAAAACTGCTTCCGGACGTGACTGCCGCGTTGAGCAAATGGGAGTTCGGCCAGGGCTCACAGGTCAATGTGCCCATCGGCGTGTTGCTGTGGCTGATGATCTACCCGATGATGTTGAAGGTGGACTTCAGCGCCATCGGCGGCATCGCGCGCAAGCCAAAGGGGCTGATGGTGACGTTGTTTGTGAACTGGCTGATCAAGCCGTTCAGCATGGCGTTGCTGGCGTGGATTTTCATGCAGTACGTTTTCGCAGCGTGGATTGATCCCGAAACAGCAAAGAGCTACACCGCCGGTCTTATCATTCTCGCCGCCGCGCCGTGCACGGCCATGGTGTTCGTGTGGAGCTATCTCACCGACGGCGACCCGGCCTACACGCTCGTGCAGGTGGCGGTCAACGATCTCATCATGCTCGTGGCCTTCGCGCCGATCGTGATGTTTCTCTGCGGTGTCGCCAACGTCGTCGTGCCGGCCAAGGTGCTCATCACCTCGGTGGTCGTTTTCATCGTCATCCCGCTGGCGGCGGGCTGGATCACGCGCACGACGCTGCTGAAATCGCACGGCCTCGCCTGGTTCGAACAGAAGTTCCTGCCGAAGTTCCATCCCGTCATGATTGGCGCGCTGCTGCTGACCCTGGTGCTTATCTTCGCTTTCCAGTCGAAGAATCTCACAAGTCGCCCGTTCGCAGTGTTGCTCATCGCCGTGCCGATCATCATCCAGGTCTATTTCAACTCCGGCCTGAGCTACCTGCTGATGCGGCGGCTGCGCGTCGAGCACAACGTCGCCTCGCCCGGCGCGCTCATCGGCGCGAGCAACTTTTTCGAGTTGGCGGTCGCGGTGGCCATCACGCTTTTTGGCGCGGACTCGCCCGCAGCGCTGGCCACCGTCGTCGGCGTGCTGGTTGAAGTGCCGGTGATGTTGTCGGTCTGCAACGTCTGCAACCGCTCGCGCGGCTGGTATCAGCAAAGTCTGGCGGCGAAATCATGAACAAAGAACTCAAGTTTGCGGGATGGATTGTGGGAGTGTTTGTGGTGGCGTATTGGTTGCCACTGTCGAACACGGCTGTTTCCGGCGCCATCCTCGAAGCCTTCAAGCTGCTCCAATGGTATGTCCGCAACCACACGCTGGCGTGTGTCGTGCCGGCGATGTTCATCGCGGGAGCCATCAGCACGTTCCTCTCGCAGCAGGCGGTGCTGCGCCATCTCGGTCCGAAAGCCAACAAGGTCACGGCCTATGGCGTCGCGTCGGTTGCCGGCACGATCCTGGCCGTCTGCTCGTGCAGCGTGCTGCCGATGTTCGCGGGCATCTACAAGCTCGGCGCGGGCCTCGGCCCGGCGGCGGCGTTTCTCTACTCCGGCCCGGCAATCAACGTGCTGGCGATCTTCCTCACGGCTCGCGTGCTGGGCTTTGACATCGGCGTTGGGCGTGCGGTCGGCGCCGTCGCGTTCTCGATTCTTATCGGCCTGCTGATGGCGTTGATCTTCCGGCGCGAGGAACAACAACGCATCAACGCGCAACCGCAGATGCTTGACGACGACGCGCCGCACCGTCCGCTCTGGAAGACTTCCGCGTTCCTCGGTTGCATGGTGGCGTTCCTGGTGTTCAGCGATTGGTTCAACCCCGGCAACGTCGTCGTGCGGACGAACGACGGCGGCCAGTTCGCCGCGGTCACACTTCAGGAAATGAAGGACGAAGTGATGTTCCAGCTTCAACAGGATTGGAAAGGCCAGGCCAGCGGCGAAAAGGTGACGCTGCCCAAGAAAGACATCGCGCAAGTCGAGGAAGCCAGGACGTGGGTCATGTCGGTCTATCACGCCCGCTGGTATCTGGCCGGCGCAATGGGCCTCGCCGTGCTGTGGATGTCGTGGCGCTGGCTGACGCGCGACGAATTCAAGTCCTGGATGACCAACACATGGGACTTTGCCAAGATGATCGTCCCGCTGCTTTTCGGCGGCGTCTTCGTTACCGGGTTCATCGGCGCGTTGTTGCCGGACAAAGTGGTTGCGGGTCTGGTCGGCGACAACTCACTGCTCTCAAACCTCGTCGCCAGCGTCATCGGCGCGTTCTGGTATTTTGCAACGCTCACCGAGATTCCCATCTGCGAGGCGTTGCGCAAACTCGGCATGCACTCCGGGCCGATGATGACGCTGCTGCTGGCTGGGCCGGCCCTGTCGCTGCCGAGCATGTTGGTATTGCGTAGTATTATGGGGCTGAAGAAGACTGTTGTATTCACAGTTCTGGTGGTAGTCATGGGAACGTTCACCGGAATGATTTTCGGATACTTCTTCCCTTGATTTCGATGGAAAGGAAAACGATGAAGAAACTGCAAATTCTCGGAACCGGTTGTGCAAAGTGCACCAAGCTAGCAGAAACCGCCGAACAAGCCGCCAAGTCGCTCGGCCTTGATTACCAACTCGAAAAAGTCACCGATATCAACGCCATCATGAACTTCGGCGTGATGATGACCCCGGCGCTCGTCGTGGACGGCGTCGTCAAGGTGGTGGGCAAAGTGCCATCGGTGGATGAAGTGAAGAAGCTGCTGGCCTAGCCGCGTCAGTGGAATCTGGAGAAACCATGATCAGCCTGCTCGTACTTGGACCGGGTTGCAGTCGTTGCCAGCAACTGGCGCGCGCAACGGAACAGGCCGCGAAGGAACTCGGCTTGGAATACACCCTGGAGAAGATCACTGACCACAGGCAGATCACAGCCCTGCGCGTGATGATGACGCCGGCGCTGGTGATCAACGGCACGCTCAAAATCGCCGGCAAAGTGCCGTCAGTGGAAGAAATCAAAAAGCTGCTCGCCTGATCTTCACGGCCCGCGGCTTGGCAACGATGAAACCATGAAACGAAAGGAAGCCATGAAACCGAAAGTGAATCGCAGGCAATTCATCAGCGCGGCGGGCACGGCCGCCGCCGGCGCTTTGGCCGTCACCGCTGCCAAAGCCGCGGAACAAACATCGAAAGACGCGAAACCCAGTGCCGCGCCTGTGTGCGCCTGCGGGGTTGCGCCGAAGTTGATCTTCCCTTGTTCCGGTTCGGCGGACGTCGGGGCCATCGCCGACCAGACTGCCCGCAAGCTCATGGCTGAAGGCGTGGGCCGGATGTTTTGTCTGGCCGGCATCGGCGGACGCGTGCCTGGCATCGTGGAAACGACCAAATGCGCGGCGAAGGTGCTCGTGATAGATGGTTGCCAGCAAGAATGCGCCCGCAAGACGCTTGAAGTCGCAGGCTTCTCCAAGTTCGCCCACCTGAAGCTCTACGAACTCGGTTTGGAGAAAGGCAAGACGCCCGCCATCGCCGAAGCCGTCACCAAAGTCGCCGCCGCGGCGCGCCCGATGCTCCAGAGCTGATCCTGCTGGATTGCGTGCCTTCCATGAAAACATCAGCCAAAGTTTTGATCGTTGTGGCGCTCATCGCGCTTGTCGCGGGAGCCGTCGTGTTCAAACAGAGCCGTTTGCCTGTGTCCACCGGTGTTGCCAGCCCGCCGGCAACCCAATCTGCCGCGAAGATTCCCAGACTCCTCGATCTTGGCGCGGACAAGTGCATTCCCTGCAAGGCGATGGCTCCCATCCTGGAAGAGATGAAAAAGGAATACGCAGGCAGGCTGGACGTGGAGTTCATCGATGTGTGGAAGAATCCTGACGCCGCGCAAAAACACGTCGTCGAGATCATTCCGACGCAGATCTTCTTCGACGCCGCCGGCAAGGAGTTGTTCCGCCATACGGGGTTCTTTGCCAAGGCCGACATGCTGGCGAAGTGGAAGGAACTCGGCTTCGACTTCGGCGGGGCCAATCGCCCGAAATGAGGGAACCTATGAAACAGACACCCGACCAGGTTGGACAACGAGCTGCGGAACTTTTCCAGCAAGGTTTTTGCTGCGCCGAAAGCGTGCTCCAATCCATGGCAGAGAGCCTCGACATCCGTTCCGAGATCATCCCTCGAATTGCGACGGGCCTGTGTGGCGGTGTCGCGCGGACGGGTGACATTTGCGGCGCCGTCAGCGGCGGCGTCCTTGCCATCAGCCTGGCGACAGGCCGAAATCATCCTGCCGATCCGCGCGAGGATAACCAGCGACTGGCCCGGATGTTTCTGGACGAATGCGAACGGCAGTTCGGCTCGACCCGCTGCGAGAAGCTCATGGGTTGCCGTCTCGATACGCCCGAAGGCATGAAGTTTTTCAAGGAGAACAAGCTCCGGGAAAAGTGCGCATTTCTCACGCGCGAAGCTGCGCGCACAGCGGCCCGTTTGGTCGCGGAACACGAACGCGCCAGGACGGGGGCTCAATAAGCCGGCAGGTATGGAACAACTCTTCACCCAACTCAGCCAGGCCGTCGAAGGCGCCCCCCTGATCGCGCTTGGCGCGTCGGCGGTTTGGGGCGTGCTCAGTATCCTTCTCAGTCCCTGCCATCTTGCCAGCATCCCGCTCATCGTCGGCTTCATCAGCGGCCAGGGCCGCGTGAGCACCGCGCGCGCGTTCTGGATCGCGACGCTGTTCTCGGTGGGCATCCTGCTGACCATCGCCGTCATCGGCGTCGTCACTGCCGCCGCTGGCCGGATGATGGGCGACGTGGGTGGGTGGGGAAACTATTTCGTCGCGGCAATCTTCTTCCTCGTCGGCTTGCATCTGCTCGGCGTCATTCCCATGCCGTGGTCCGGTCCAGGCCAGGTGAATATGAAGCGGCGCGGGCTGCTCGCGGCGTTCATTCTCGGTCTGGTCTTCGGCATCGCGCTCGGCCCATGCACGTTTGCCTACATGGCGCCGATGCTGGCGGTAACCTTCAAGCTGGCAAAGTCCGCCCCTCTCTATGGCGCATCGTTGTTGCTGGCCTACGGCATTGGCCATTGCGCCGTCATCGTGCTGGCGGGCACGTTCACCGAGATGGTGCAGCGATATCTGAACTGGAACGAACAATCCAAGGGGCTCACCATTGTGAAAGGGGCCTGCGGCGTGCTGGTCCTGCTCGGTGGTGTCTGGCTGATCTACTCCGCATCGTGATTTTGCGGAGAAGCGACTCCGGACGGGCGTTCAGTGGCAACAACTGCATCCGCCACCGTGCGAGGGGCGGCGCGGCGCGGCCGACGACCCTCCGCGGCTGCCCACGCCAATCAGACCCAACCCGCCCGTGATGACACGCCGGATCGGCTCGCCGGTTTCCGGGTGCTTCGTCAGCGGCGCATCCTTCATGCTCTGGCGGATTTCGTAGCGGCGCACTTCACCGCCGTCCGCCGGGATGGTTTCGTAAACGTAGGTTGCCATGACAGTTCACTTCTTCAGCCAGCCGGCCACTTTCTCGCCACGGGTCAGGTCTTCGGCCGTCTGGCGCGCACGAACGACGGCGTAACGGCTGCCGTAGACCAGCACTTCCGCGGCCAGCGGACGCGAGTTGTAGTTGGAGGCCATTGCCATTCCGTAAGCGCCGGCGCTCAGCAAGGCGATGCCGTCGCCCTCGCGCACGGCGGCGACCCGGCGGTTCTTGGCGAAATAATCACCACTCTCGCAGATCGGCCCAACCACATCGGCCACGAGCGTGCCACGCGTCTTCCGCAGCGGGACAATCTGGTGATACGAGTCGTAGAACGCCGGCCGGATAAGGTCGTTCATGCCGGCGTCCACGATCACAAAGGTTTTCTCCGGCGTGGACTTCACATACTGCACCCGCGTCACCAAAGCGCCGGCGTTGCCGATGATGAACCGGCCTGGCTCGATGAGGATGCGCAAACCGAGCGGCGCCAGCAACGGCACGATGCTCGCGGCGTAACGCTGCGGCGTGAGCCAAGTGCGGGCCTTCGGATTGCGCCGCCACCATTCCGGCGTCGCGCTCTCCAGCGCCGGGTCGTAGCAAATGCCAATGCCGCCACCGATGCTGAAGAACTCAATATCATAGAGATGCTTGAGTTCCTTCACGAGCGGCAGCGCCTTCTTCACGGCCTTCACGAAGGGGCTGACGGAGGTGATTTGTGAACCGATGTGCATCTGCACCCCGCGGATGCGAATGCCCGGCAGTTTCGCGGCGCGGGCATAGACCGCCTCCACGTCTTCGATCGCGATGCCGAACTTGTTCTCGTAGGTGCCGGTGGTGATCTTCGCGTGCGTATGCGCCTCGACGTTCGGGTTGACGCGGATGGCGATGGGCGCTCGCTCGTTGATCTCCTGCGCAAGCCGGTTGATGCGCTCGATCTCCGGCGCGCTCTCGACGTTGAAACAATAGATGCCCTGCGCCAAAGCGTAGCGGATTTCCTCATCCGTTTTGCCGACGCCGGCGAAGACGCATTTGTGCGGGTCGCCTCCGGCCTGCACGACGCGATAAAGCTCGCCCGCGCTGACGATGTCGAAGCCGCCGCCGAGGTTGGCCAACAACCGCAGGATCGCGGCGTTGGAGTTGGCCTTCATGGCAAAACAAACGAGACGATCCGGCAACTCCGCCAGTGCCTGGTCGAGCTTCTGGAAATGGTCGGTAATGGTGTGCTGGCTGTAAACGTAAAGCGGCGTCCCGCATTCGCGTGCAAGCCGCTCGAGCGCGATGCCCTCGCAATAAAGCTGACCGTTCTTGAATCTGAAATCGTGCATGACGGTTATTTAACCGAAAGGAACCACAGATGCACACAGATAAACACGGATAAGATCAGCGTTCAGATTATCCGTGTCGATCTGTGTTCATCTGTGGTTTCATCGCCGTGTCTTCTTCGCCTGTCCTGCTCGTGGAATCTGGACCAGTTCGATGCCGAACTCCTTCGCCAGCGAAAACGCCAGCTTGTCGCGCTTGTAAACGTCGCGGAACACAATCCGCTTGATGCCTTTGGAGGCAATGAACGTCATGCAATTCCGGCACGGCAGCAGAGTGACAGCCAGGAACTTGCACTGGCCGGGCCCGACCGAACGCAACGCGTTGACCTCGGCGTGGATGACCCGCGCCAGCCGGGTTTCACGATCCGACCAGTCGATCTCAATCCCTGGCGGCGGGCCGTTATAGCCCAAGCTCACCGAGTTGTCCTGCATGACGGCACAGGCCCCGACCTGCACGTAGGGATCCTGCGACCGGCAGTTCGCGATGGTCTCCGCGAGAACGAGCGCGGTTTCTTCCCATGATTTACGGTTGCGGGGTTTCATGGACATTTAGAACGATCCTTGGAAGAAAGATGTCATTGGCAGTGAATAGACGGGAATGCCGCTCAATGTGCGCCACCTGCTGCATTGAGAGCCACCACACCGCCGATGATCGCCACCGTCCCGACGATTTTTGTGACAGTCATTGGCTCGCGAAAATAGATGATGCCAATCACAGAAATGAGGGCGACGCCGACGCCGCTCCAGATGGCGTAAGCCACGCTCACGTCGACCTTCTTGAGGACCATCGTCAGCAAGTAGAAAGACGCTCCGTAGAACACTGCCAGAAGCACGGACGGCAGCGGTTTTGCAAAACCTTCCGAGAGCTTCATGCAGATTGTGCCGGCAACTTCAAAAACAATGGCGAGTGAGAGATAGACCCAATGCATATGAGACAGTTCCTTTCTGCATGAAGTAGTGCAGTGATTTATCCGTTTGCGTCCAACGTGCGGCGGCGAACTCCCGTCATCATGTGTTGTTGCTTAGCACTCTCTCCCACCGTTTCAATTGCCGCTGCACATTCGCGGGTGACGGCGCGCCGGTGACGGTGCGCGCGATGAGCGCACGGCGCACATCGAAGACCTGCCGCACATCGGGGCCGAACTCCGGCGAGAGCGCGCGGAATGTTTCCAGCGGCAACGCACTCAGCAGTCTGCCTTGCTTCTCGGCCTCGGCCACGAGGGCGCCGACAATGTGATGGGCTTGGCGAAAGGCGACGCCTTTCTTGACCAGGTAGTCGGCGAGGTCGGTGGCCAGCAACGCAGGGTCGGCGGCAGCACTTTCGCAGTGTTCGCGGACGACGCGTGTGTTCAGCAACATATCGGCCAGCACGCCCAGCGTCGAACGCAGCGTGTGGGTGGTGTCGAAGAGGCGTTCTTTGTCCTCTTGCAGGTCGCGGTTGTAGGTCATGGGCAACCCTTTCAGTAGCGTCAGCAGAGAGACGAGGTTGCCATAGACCCGGCCGGTCTTGCCGCGGGCCAGTTCGGCGATGTCCGGGTTTTTCTTCTGCGGCATCAGCGAAGAACCGGTGGTGTAGGCGTCGGCGATGCGGATGAACCCAAACTCTGCCGAGGCCCAGAGGATAAGATCCTCAGCCAGGCGCGAGACGTGCATGGCAATGAGCGCGCCGTCGGCCAGAAACTCGACGATAAAGTCGCGGTCGCTGACGGCATCCATCGAGTTCTGGGTGACGCCGTCAAAACCAAGTTGTTTCGCGACGAACTCACGGTCGAGCGGCAGCGTGGAGCCGGCGATGGCGCCGGAACCGAGCGGGCAAACGTTGACACGCTTGAATGCGTCGTCGAGCCGGCCGTGGTCGCGGTCGAACATCTCGACGTATGCGAGAAGATGATGGGCCAGAAGCACCGGTTGCGCGCGCTGGAGGTGCGTGTAGCCGGGGATGACAATGTTATCGTTGGCCGACGCCAGCATCAGCAACGACCACTGAAGGTCGCGCAAATCGCGTTGGATGAGCCGGAGTTGTTCGCGGACATAGAGGCGCACGTCGAGCGCGACCTGGTCGTTGCGACTGCGGGCAGTATGGAGCTTCGCGCCCGCGGGGACACGGCGCGTCAGCACCGACTCAATGTTCATGTGGACGTCTTCGAGATCGGCGCGCCACTTGAATTTGCCTGCGGCGATCTCTGCGCCGATCTGTTCAAGGCCTTTGATGATGGCGGCGCACTCGGCGCGCGAGAGCACGCCAATCTTCGCGAGCATTCTCGCATGGGCAATACTGCCGCGGATGTCGTAAGGCGCAAGCTGGTGGTCGAAGGAGATCGATTCGGTGAAACGCTGGACGGCTTCAGCAGGCCCGGCAGTGAAGCGCCCACCCCAGGTGGCGTGTTTCTTGGTTGGCATGGAGCAAACTATAAGGAATACGCGGCGAAAATCCAAGCCGGCGGTTCAGCCGCAAAGCGGATTTGCCGCGAAGTCACCAACGGCCCAAAATTACCGCGCTTGGTTCCAATCCAGCGCCGTCAGTTCAGCGGCCAATTGCGCATGAACTTCACGAGGTCGGCCACGGCCGGACTCTTGCCGGTGCGGACATAGAAGCCGCTCGTGGAAACACCCACCAGCAGCGACATCTCCTTGTCGAAACCGAGGAGGTTACCGAGGCAGAAACCGGCGTTGAAGTGGTCGCCCGCGCCGGTCGTGATCAGCGGCTTCTCGCAGAATGGCCCGTCCACGAGCGCGGAGCCTTTCGCGTCCACCGCCACCGCATAGGCCGTCGGATGCACCACCAGCCGCTCAATCTTCAGCGCGGCAAAAATCTTCCTGGCCAGATCCTGGATCGAATCCTTCGACTCATCGGCGGTATTGAGGCCGAGTACCTCGCCGATTTCGTGCGCTTCCTTCTGGTTCAAGCCAAGAATGACGCGGTAGAACCCGCCGAATTTCTGGATCAGGTCGAGCGCGGCGCGAATGTCAGCGGCGGTGCGCTTCTCCGGGTCGGCGAGATCGAAAAAGACAACCGGCTTCTGTTTCGGCTCGGCCTTCGGCAACGCCTTGGACAGGATCTGCCGCCAGATGTCGCTCATGTGCGGCAGCATCGTCCAGTTGACGTAGGCGACGAATGAGCTGCCCGTCAGCAACTTCTTGAGCGTCGGCAGGCCCACGCGTTTGACGATGTTCTGCCAGTTCACGTCGCCGAGCGTTTCGTGCTTGCCAAGCATGATCTTGCCATCCTCGAACTCCAACGCGTCTGTGTGGCCGGGGTCGGCGATGCTGATGACCTTCGCGCGCTTCGCCATCGGCTCGAAAACAGAATGGAGGTTCGGGAAACCGAGGTTGCCGATGTAGGTCACCTTCAGGCCCATGCTCGCCAGCGCGTTGGCCATGATCGGGCCGTTGCCGCCGAGTTTCATCATCTGGACGACGAGCTGCATGTTGGTGCTCTTGCCCGCCGCGCCGGCGACCTTCTCAGCCAGCTTGGTCATCGTCGGCACGAAAGTGTACTTATCGAGCGCCTCGCGCTTGTCCACCACGCGGATGATTTCATCCACGAAACCGTCGAAACCGACGGTGGCAGTGAGCTTGGGCACAAGGCTCTTGGCGGCGGCGAGTTTGCTGGCGACAAACGGGCGAAGTTCTTCTGGATTCATGGCGCGCGAGAATAGCCGCCGCCCGTCGGGAATCAACAAACTTTTACAGTGGAGTTGTGTTTCACTCATGAAGCACGCAGGTTAAGATATGCGAAGAGGCCGGGCTCATTTTAGACTTGCGAAATGACTTGAAAAGAAGCGAAAAGGAAGACCGTGAGTAACACAAACGTTTCACCGCTCCCCGATTACATCACCAGCGCAAAGCCCAACCCGCAGGGCAATCGAGCGCCCTGGTACAAGAACACCGCGCCGACCTACGCGGGCATCTTCCTTTGGTTCGTGTTCTGGCAGGACGCGGCCAAGGCGGCCAATCTCGGCGGCACGCTGGCTCAAGGGCTGGGAGTGGCCTTGGGGGGTCTGGTGATCTCGGCGTTGATCTGTCACTACCTGTTTTATCTCGTGCCGGGGTTGCTGGGAATGAAGACGGGGCTGCCGCTCTACATCGTCGGCACCGCGACGTTCGGGGCCAAGGGTGGTTTTCTGATGCCCGGCTTCCTGATGGGGGTGCTGCAATTTGGATGGTTGGGAGTGAACACCTATTATTCCTCGCAGGCGTTGGCGGACGTGATACCTGTGCCGGCCAAGGCGCTGATGGTAATCTGGGGATTGCTGGCGGCGTTCGTGGGTTTGAAAGGAATTCAATACGTGGCCAAGGTGGCGACGTTTTTGCCGTTGATTCCGCTGATCACGTTGTTGCTGTTGTTGGGTAATACCGCGGGCAGCATCGGTAGTTTTGATCCAGCCAAACTGATAGCGCTTCAACGGGCGGCTGAGCCGACGACATCAAGTTGCTGCGTGAGCGTGTGGGGAGTGGTGGCGTTGATCATAACCTACGTGGTGGGCTTTTTTGCGACGGCGGGAGCGGCAGGGGTTGATTTTGGCACCAACAGCCGGGACAAGCGGGATGTCAGCATGGGTGGTTTGGTGGGTGTTGCGCTGGCGATCGTGTTCACGGCGGGCATCTCGATGCTGGTCGTTGCGGGTGTTTATGGTTCGCCCGAACTGGGCGCGAAAGCCGTTGCGGCGGGGGCGGAGAAGAAGAGCTTTATTCTGGATTCGTTCAATCTCATCCCTGTTGTGCTGGGCGCAGGCCCGGCCAAATGGATCATGTTCGCATTGGCTGTGGCGGCCTTCCCGCCGGCGTGCTTTTCTTCATTCATCGCAGCCAACAGCTTCAAGACGACCGCTGCCGAAGGTGAATCCGTTCATCTCGGTGGGTATCGGTGCAGTGGTGAGCGTGGTGCTGGCGGTGACTGGACTGGCAGGCGATGCGGGGAAGGTGTTTGTGATCATTGGGGCTTCGTTTGGTCCGATTTGCGGGGCGATGATGGTGGACTACCTGCTCAACGGGGGCAAGTGGAGCGGACCGCGCGCGGGCTTCAATCCAGCGGGGTGGGTGGCGTGGTTGCTGGGTTTCATAGTGGGTATCCTGCCGAACATGGGTATGGATGTGCCCGCAGCGCCTCTGATTGCGTTCGTCGTTGGCGCCGCAGCTTATTTCATCTGCGCCAAGATGGGGTTGCTGAGCAAAGTCGTCCCCTGTTCACACGAAGGCGCTCCGAGCGCCCAGCAAGAGAAGAAGCTTATCTTGGTCATCGAAGACGAGGCGGACATGGCGAATCTTATCCAGCTGCATCTACGGGAAGCTGGCTACGACACCATGACTGCGAACGACGGGGCACTTGGGTTGGAGGAAGCGATCAAGTACACACCGGACCTGGTTCTGCTGGATATGGAGCTTCCGAGAATGCATGGGTTGGAAGTATGCCGGCGGTTGCGGGCCACGCCTGCCACACGTCACATTCCAACGCTCGTCGTTTCTTCGCTCAGTTCCACCGAGATGAAGGTCCAGGGGTTGCACACAGGCGCGGACGACTACCTGACCAAGCCGTTCAAGCCTGCTGAATTGCTGGCCCGAGTTGAGGCGCTCTTGCGCCGATACACGGACCTGGTCTATGTGGAGTCAATGGATCGTCCCGAGCTGGACACCATGAACATGTGACCTGCTCTGGCAGCGGGCAAGCGCTGCGGCTCCCGCCACGCGTCACCAATCCTACTTCGCCGGTTGCAACACCACTCGCGCCTGCTCGGCACGAACCCACTCCGGGTCGGGAATGCCGGTGATGCGAATATTATCCAGTTCGATTTCTGATCTGCGGTCACTGTCGAAACCGAGCGCGACTTCCGCGTCAGTGCGAGCGGCATGTGTTTCGACGCGGACGGACGACTGGTCCGAGGTGCGGTGACGCAGCTGCAGCTTCAGCAGTTCGCCGATGTACGAGCAGGAGAACTCCAACGCGGAACGGTCCGACCCAAGCGTAACAGGGTGGCGGCTTAGTTCATGCACGATGCGGCTCGGTGGCGTTCGTTTGCCGATGCCGAGTCCCCGAGCGGTTGCGCTGTCGCTGGAACCGGTGTCAAACACACCGACGCCCGCCACGAGCCACGGCGTCTCGTCACTGCTGCCGTAACGCATCACAAGGTGGCAGGTCTCGGTGCTCGTTGCGCGAGCCTCCCAGGAAACTGTGAAATCACCCCGCAACCGTGCGCGGAACCAGAGCGGTTGGGTTGGGCCCGCCTGGCGGGCCAACAGCGCCCCGTCGTAAACCCATTTGGTGGGCGTGGCGCTTTCCCAATCCGCAAGTTGCTCCGGTTTGGTGAAATCATAGGTCCACTCCAACCTGTTGCCGCCGAGCTCCCTCACAGTGCCTTTGAACAAGGAAGCCACCAGCATCTGTGACGCTCTCAACTGTTGCTGCGGTGTCAGCGTCACGGCAGTCGCAAGGTTCGTTCCGGCGATTGCAGCCACGGTCGGCGTGGCGTTCGGCTCGGCGATTGCAGTCATGGCCGGTGCAGTGTTCGTGGATGGGGCCACGACCGGCAACGGCGCCGGGGTGACGGTTGCATTCACGTCCGCCGCGGGCCCCAGCACGATCCTCGCGCGTGCCGCAGCGAGCCAGTTGGTGTCGAGCACGCCTCGCAACCGCACCTGTGAGAATCGCGCGATCGTGCGATCCGCGGCCAACCCCAGTTCGCAGACGGCGCGCGCGCGCGGCAACGGCGCTTCCAGCGCACCCACATCAGGCACAATTTCTAACAACTTGCTGCCGTCGGTCCCTATGGTCACCGGGAACGTCCGCAGACCGGTCATCTTCACGGTGAGATTGGTGATGACGTCGAAAGAGGCGGTTTCGCGGCTGACCACACGCAACCCACTGGAAAGATCCACGACCGCCGCAAGTCGTTCGTTGGGGAACGACAGGATTCCGGCGACCACCGCGCCCCGTTCAATGACGGCGTTGAATTGCAGCGACACGTCACCCTTGAACCGCGCGTTGTGCACCAGAAGCGACTGGTCAAACACCGTTTTCCGCACGGTGTTGCCGGAAATGACGAAGCTGGACAGGGCTTCCGATACGCCTGTGGAGGTCCTCGCACCGGCAATGTGCCAGTCGGCCATCTGATTTGTGCTGGCGAAATCATATGCCAGTTCCACACGATTGTCGGGCAACTCACGGACGACACCCTTGAACAACGCGGACAGTGGAATTGCCGCCGCCTGTGCTTGCTGTGTTTCCGCCAATGCCGGCGGCGTCATCGCCGCCAGCAACGAACCGGATTCCACCAGATCGTTCGGCGCGGTGGCGGCCACGTTCTTCAGGAACTGTTCCCATCGCCACGCCGGCCACCGCACGCCCGTCTCCGCGCCATCATCGGCCAATGTTGCGCCGCTGCTATCAGACACCAACCGCAGGTCACCGGACGCGGGTGACGCAAAATCGCGCAGCGCCGACGCGGACCGCCCGCGCCGCAATGCCGTCAGCGTGCCGTAAGGCACCAAGGTCACGACCGACGCCGTATCCTGACCGGGATAAAGCTCCTTCCAGTTCTCGTCGCTGAGCGTCGGCGTTTCGTCCGCATAGCGCCCCACATAGGCGAGGTTGCGATCGCCCGTATAGGTTAGCCCGCTGCGCATCAAGTCGCGCGTCCACAACGTCGAGGCCATGCGCATCGCCACTACTGCGCTGTTGCGGAGATTGAGGGTAAAGTGGCGCTCGAAGGTGCGCCGGGACGTGTTGAGCACGGACCCCACCACCAGCCAGATCGTGCAGTGGCTCACCTCGATGTTGTAGCGGGGCGCGCTGTCCTTGAGCGGATACGCGTTGATCGCGTCCAAACCAGGCGTGGCAAGCAGGCAGTTGCTGAGCGTAACGCGCCAATCGCCGCTGCACACCGCATTCAGCACACTGCCCGGCCGGCGCATATCGGGCGGGCGGCTGAATGCACAGCCTCGCACGATCAGATTGGTGCCATGCTGGTGCAGCGCCGTGCCGCTGAACTGGAAGTGAAGGTTCTCCAGCCGCCAGTTATCGCCGCAGGACATCAGGAACTGTTCCACGGTATTGGTCTCGGCGCCGGTCACATCGGTGACAACCGGCAACGCCCCACCACGCCCATAGATCTGGAGGTTCGGCTTGGCCGATCCGTCGAACTTCGACAAAACGTGCGTACCCTCGCCCAGTTCGATGGCGTCGTCCCCATTGGTTTTTGCGAGCGCTTCCTGCAGCGTCGCCGCATCACCGGTGCCGTCGCTCTTGACGACCCAGACACGACCGCCGGCTTTCCGAAGCGCGCGCCGTCGTGCCACATCGCCGAGCGCAGCGGCCTCCAGCAAACCCGACTCCGCGACCAGCCGCCGCCGCTGCGCCTCGATCGCGGCTTGTGTCGCCTGCGTGATCACATCAGAGGTCGCCGGGTCGTCCAATTGCGTGTCCAGCGTGGTAAACACCGTCAGTGCCCGCGTCCATTCGCGTGCGTCGGCGGCGCGGCGAATCTCCGAAAGGGCCAGGCGCGCCGCCGCGTCAGCAGTGGCAGGACTCAGTGGCGCCGCCAGCAACTGCTTGCGCGCGGTCGCCAACTCGCTGCCGGCGGCAGCAACCGCAACCGTGTTGGTGTAAAGCGTGTCGAGCGTTAGCAGACGGGCAAACGCCACGGACCATTGTTGAGCGTCCAACTGGACACGAAGATCTGCAAGGGTTGCCACCGCAGCGAGTTCGGATTGCGCTTCGGCAACGCCAACCATCATCTGCTTGAACGGCTCGGCAGCCGGATCGCTCATTTTCTGAAGCGCCACGCGCGCCGGCTCGACCCGGCCCTCGGCAAGCGCCAGTAACGCACCGTTGATCTGGTCGCCCGGATCGCCAGGCTTGAGGACAACGGCTGCAAGCCTCAGAAAATCATCGGGTGTCATCGTCAGCACTGAAACGGTCGCTCCAACGCCGGCAATCTTCTCGACTGTAATGTTGCGTCCTGCAGTAACCGCGACAATGGCTCCGCTAACCCGGCTGAGGACGACGGTCTTGCCTCGCAATGGGCTGTCGACAGCCAGCAGCCGGGTGACGAAACCGGCAATGCGCTGGGTGGCGGCAACGTGTGCAACCATGATTTGCTTTTGCGGCGCGAGCTTCGGGTCGGCAGCGGCAGTCTGGGCCGATTTCAGCGCGGTGGCATAGTCGCGCCGTCCCAGTAGTGTCAGCCACGCGGGGCAGAACTCGTTGTAGGCGGCCAGCGCGGTCTGGCGGACGCGCGCAGCTTCCTCAGTGGCGCGGCGTTTCTCCTCGGCTTCCTTCGCGGCAAGTGCGGCCTTGCGTTCCATCTCTGCCTTTTCAGCCTTGGAACGGGCCTCAGCCTCGCGGCGCGCGGCAGCCTCGCGGGCAGCCCGTGCGGCTGCCTGTTGGCGGGCGTGCTGTTTCTTGGCCTCAGCACCGCGTTTCTCCCACTGCTCGGCTTGCTCGGCAGCCTGTCCGGCAAATTCCGTCTTCGCGTAGTTCCGCTGGACGCGCCTGAAGCGGCTGGCCACATCGTCAAAATCGAGCGGATGTGTGCGCGCGAACTCCATCGCCTCGTAGTAGGTGCGGGCGGCGGCATCGGCCTGCGCGGACGCCGTCCTGATTTCCAATTGCGCGCGCAGTTCGCGTTCGCGCCGTTCGCTCAGCACGAACAACACAACGCTGCCAATCATGCACAGGACAATCAACGCGATCCCCGCCCACATCAGGGGCGTCACAGTCACGCCTTGAGTTTCAACGACGATAATCGGCCCTTCCTCCACAGCGCGGGCGGTACGCTCGGCGGGCAGGGTGTTCTCACGTCGCAACATCGTGGAACGACTCGGCGGCACGCGCGCGTTGACCGGATGGCGTCCACTGCGCACAAGTTGGAGATCGCTGATCAACTCCGCCCAGTTCTGATAACGGTCCTGCCGGTTCTTGGCCATCATCTTCTCGATGACCATGCAGATGGCCTCGGTGAGTTGCGGCTGGAACTGGCGCGGGTCGGGCACCGTTTCCTTGACCTGCTTCATCATGGCCACGGCAGTCACCTCGTCGCCAAATGGCGCCTGGCCGGTGACCATATGGTAGAGCGTTGCGCCCAGGCCGTAGATATCGCTGCGCGCGTCGAGATCGCGGCCTTCGGCTTGTTCAGGCGAAATGTAAAACGGCGTGCCGAGCGTCATGCCGCTGCGTGTGAGCTTGAGCGACTCCGGCCCGGTGATGATTTTGGCAAGGCCGAGGTCGCACAGCTTCACCACGCCGTCGCGATCAATGAGGATGTTCTCCGGTTTGATGTCGCGGTGGATGAGTTGCGCGCGCTCAAACGCGTAACGGAGTGCCGTCGCCACGGGCAGCACGATGTCGAGCGCCTCCGTCTCGCTCATCCTGCCCTTGGCATCCACCAGCGCGCGAACGGACTTGCCCTCGATGTATTCCATCGCGAGGTAGTTGGCATCGTCGGCCTTGCCCGCGTCATAGACCTGGACGATGTGACGGTGCGTCAGGATCGCGGCCGCGCGTGCTTCGTTGCGGAATCGGCCAATGAACTCTGCGCTCTGGGAATACTCCGCACTGAGCAGTTTCAACGCGACGATGCGGTCGAGGCTGACCTGGCGCGCTTTCCACACCGTGCCCATTCCACCCTCGCCGACCTTCTGCAACAGCTCGAAGCCGCCAATACGACGCAATTTGGACTGGTCCTCGGACATTTGCCCGCGGACTATAAACAAGTCCCGCGTCCAGTGCGAGCAGGGAGTTGCATGAGAGGGCGGTCCCCGGGGATCACCGGGGCGAGAATCAGAAAGCCCGCTGGCTGTCGAGCAGAATGGTGACCGGGCCGTCGTTCACCAGCTCCACGTCCATCATCGCCGCGAACCGGCCTTCCGTAACCTTCAGCGGCGTCGCAGCGCGGAGCTTCTCCATGAAGCGGCCGTAGAATTTCTCCGCATCGGCCGGTGGCATGGCGTCGGAGAAGCTGGGCCGCGTGCCCTTGCGCACGTCGCCGTGGAGCGTGAACTGCGATACCACCAGCACGCTGCCGGCGATGTCCATGACTGAACGGTTCATCTTGCCCTCATCGTCGTGGAAGATGCGGAGTGAGAGAATCTTGCCAATGATGTAGTCGCTGTCCGCGTCTGTGTCTCCCTTGCCGATGCCAAGAAGCACCAGCAACCCGCGGCCGATCTCGCCGACAGTCTGGCCGTCCACGCGAACCGACGCGCGATTGACTCGTTGTACCACGATGCGCATGGCCGATGCCTGTAGCTGAACCGCCCGAAGCTTGCAACCGGAAATGCGAACCATGCGTGTTCCAATGATGAAGCTTTCCAAGGCAGCGGCTTTGCGCTAGAAGCTGCGGTTCATGAAAGCCTTCCATCTGCTCTCCCTGGGCATTGCGACGTTGTGGTCGTGCGTCGCGCTCGCCGCCGAATCCACCGAAGCGGAATCGCTGTTCTGCCGCCATCGCGCGGCACTGGCTGCAGGCGCGGAGTCCGTCGGCGACATCAAATACGCCCCCGACCGCAAGGTGGACATCCGCCATCTGGCTTTGGACGTCACACCCGATTTCCAAAAGCACACGGTACGCGGCTCGGCGACGCTGACGTTCAAGCCGATCGCCAAACCCCTCGATGAACTGCGGCTCGATGCGGTGGATCTCACGGTGAGCGGGGTGACGTGTTCCGCGACGCTCGCGGGGTATCAGGTGACCGACAAGGAGATCGTGGTGACGTTTGCGGCGCCGGTGCCGCCGGGCCGCGAGACGAAGCTGACGATTCGTTACTCGGCGCAGCCGGTGAAGGGTCTTTACTTCCGTACACCGTCAAACGGTTATCCCGCCGGCGACATGCAAGTCTGGTCGCAAGGCGAGTCCACGGAGGCGCGGCACTGGTTTCCGTGCTACGACTACCCGAACTCGAAGTTCACCTCGGAGGTCACTTGCCGCGTGCCGTCAGGCATGATGGTGCTTTCCAACGGCCGGCAGGTCTCAGAGACAAAGGACGCGGCAACCGGCCTCGTGGCCGTGCGTTGGTTGCAGGACAAACCGCATGTGAACTACCTGATCACACTGGCGGCAGGTTACTTCACGAAGCTGGAGGACACGTATCGCGATGTGCCGCTGCGATTCTACACGCCGCCGAGCGACGCAAAGGAAGCGGCGCTGACGTTCGCCGACACGAAACCCGCGATGGAGTTCTTCGAGCGCGAGATCGGCATGCCGTATCCGTGGGCGCAATACGGCCAGGTGGTGGTGCTGGATTTCCATTGGGGCGGCATGGAGAACACGACGCTGACGACGCTCACCGACCGCACGTTGCATCGCGCGGACACGGAGACGCTTTCGTCCAGCGAAGTGCTGGTGTCCCACGAACTGGTGCACCAGTGGTTCGGCGACTATGTGACCTGCAAGGACTGGAGCCACCTCTGGCTCAACGAAGGCTTTGCGACCTATTACGCCAACCTCTACATGGGCGACCGGCACGGCCGTGACGAGATGCTCTATGGCCTCTACAGGGACGCGCAGAACGTGCTGGGCAGAAGCGGTGCGCCCCTGCGCCCGATCATGTTCCGCCGCTACGCCACGCCGTTCGAGCAGTTCGATTACCGCGCGTATCCGAAAGGCGGCTGGGTGCTCCACATGCTGCACTGCCAGCTCGGCGACGATCTCTATCGCCGCTGCATCAAGACCTATCTCGACCGCCACGCGTTCGGCACCGTCGTCACCGAGGATCTCAACTCCGTCATTGAGGAACTCTCCGGCGGCTCGTATGACCGGTTCTTCGACCAGTGGGTTTATCACGCGCTCCAGCCGGAACTGGAGGTCAGCTACAGTTGGGACGCGAAGTCCAAACTCGCGAAAGTCACCGTCCGCCAGACGCAGCCTGTCAACGACAGTGTCATGCTGTTCCAGTTTCCGCTGACACTGCGGTTCAAGTCCAAGGCCGGCACGGTGGACCATCGCGTCCACGTGAAGGAGAAGGAGGAGGACTTCTACGTGCCGTTGCGGCAGGCGCCGGAAATCGTACGCGTGGACCCGGAGTTCACGTTGCTGGCGAAAATCAATTTCAGGCTGCCAACCGCGATGCTCTACGCCCAGCTCGCGGATTCCACGGATATGATCGGCCGGCTCCTCGCCGCCGAACAGCTTGCCGACAGGAGCGATCTCGCCACCATCGCGAAGTTGAAGGAGGCGCTTAATCGCGACGCGTTTTACGGCGTGCGTATAAAAGCCTCTGAGAGCCTGCGTAAGATACACAACGACGACGCGCTCGATGCGTTGGCGGCTTCGGTCAAACAACCGGACGCGCGCGCCCGGCACGCCGTCGTTGGCGATATTGCCGGCTTCTTCCATCCGCGCGCGCTGGAGGCGCTGCGCGGTTGTGTCGACACCGAACGAAATCCCGTCGTCCTTGCCGTGGCGATCAAGGGACTTGCGCCCTATCAACAGCCTGCTGTGCGCGACACGTTGCTGCGGTTCCTCAACAGCGACTCCTATCGCAACCGCCTCGCCGACGCCGCGATCACCGCGATGCGCGCGCAGGACGACCCCTCCTTCATCACGCCGCTGCGCGAGACGCTCTCCAAACGCGAGGCGGCGTTCACCAGCTACGGCTTTGGCGAGGCGCTGGACACGCTGGCGTTCCTGGCGCGGAACGAGAAATCGCGCGACGGCGTGCGCAAGTTCCTCGCGGGCTTCCTCAATCACAAACGCGAGCGTTTCCAGCTCGCGGCGATGGAGGCGCTCGGCACGCTCGAAGACCCGGAGGCGATTGTGCTTCTGCAAACCTTCGCCTCTGCCTCGAAGAAAACGCCGCAGCAGCAAGCGGCCGAGAAGGCCGTCGCCGCGTTGCGCGCCGTCAATAAGCCAGCCGACAATCTGAAAGACCTGCGCGAGGAAGTGCTCGGCGTGAAGAAGGAAAACCAGCGGTTGAGCAAGGAGCTGGCAGACGTGAAGAAGAAGCTCGACGCCGGCGCGGCAAAGGAACCCGAGAAGAAAACGGAGAAGAAGGCGACGAAGTAACCCGCGCGCTCCGCTTCACCTTTTGTGCGCTGGTGTCGGATTTGATGAAGTGAAACAAATACTACTGTCTGCGTTGTTCCTCGTTGGGTGGGCTGGCTCGCCTTCTGCGCAAGGCGCGCCCGACCGCCACATGGATCCGGATGAAGGTTTTCAGCTGGTGGAGGAAACGCCGCTGGCGAAAGGCTTCAAGGCCTACGGCGGCAACTGGCAGATGAAGAATGGCGTGCTGTCGGTCGGGCCGGACGCCGGGGCCAAGCTGGTGCTGGAGGAGCCGGTCTTTGCCAGGGGCGAGGTTGATGTGGAGATGTTGCTGTCTGACAAACGCGGCGGCAACGCCGGCCTCATCGTCAAGGTCAGCGAGCCGGGCGTCGGCGCGGACAGCTTCAACGGCTATGAAATTTCTCTCGATGCACAACGGCAAATGTTGCGTCTGGGAAGACACCGGCAGAACTTCGAGTTGATCAAAGACGTGCCGTGCGCCGTGCCGGTGGGTCAATGGTTTCCTCTCGCGGTGCGAATGACGGAGACATCGCTTGAAGTGTCGGTCAACGGCAAGGTGGTCGCGGCCTGCGAAGATACCGTGCATCGGCTCGCGTCGGGCGCGGTGGGTTTTCGCCCGTGGCAGCGCGAGGCGAAGTTCCGCAATTTCCGGATCAAGACCGGAAGCCAGGCGCTGAACATTCCGTTCGAGAAGCAGATTGTCCGCCGTCCGTGCCCGTCCACGTTGTTTCTGAAAGGACTGCCGCTGGTTGCGTTCATCACGCGGCATCCGCTCAGCGCGCCTCCAGCGGTCGGCCAGGACATCTGGGCGGCCCAGCCGCGAGCGCCGGGTTGCAGCATCCGTATCTTCGATCCGACGCGGCCCGGGCAACCGGCAAAAACCCTCTTCGCTGATCCCGACGGCTGCATCTACGACCTGAACGTTTCGTTCGACGCGCGGACGTTGTTCTTCTCCTATCGGCGGAAAGCGGAACAGCACTGGCATATCTGGCGCATCGGCGTTGACGGCAGCGGACTGAAGCAGTTGACCGACGGGCCGTTCTACGACATCAGTCCGTGCGAGATGCCGGGCGGCGATATCGTGTTTGTCTCGACGCGGCGGTTTGGCTACACGCTCTGCCAGCCGGGTCCCGCCGCGAACCTCCATGTCATGTCGCCCGATGGCAGCCGTATCCGCTGCGTCAGCATGAACACGCTTTCTGATTTCAGCCCGCAGATGCTGCCCGACGGCCGCGTGCTGTTCACACGCTGGGAATACGTTGACCGCGATCTCACTTATCGCCAGAGCCTTTGGACGCAATATCCCGATGGCACGGTGTACCAGTTGTATTTCGGCAACACGATCCGCGACGTCGGCACATTCTGGCAGGCGCGGCCGCTGCCGGGACGCAACGACAAGGTCGTCGCAACGTTTGCGCCACATCACGGATTTCCGCACGGCGCCATCGGCTTGATCGAGCGCACGTTCGGGCCGGAAGCGCCGAAGGGCAGGGGATTCGTTTACATCACCAGGGAGTTTCCAACGATTGGCGACAAACGCCACGAGTGGTCGTATCGCGACCCGTTTCCGCTGAGCGAACAGACGTTTCTGTGCTCCTACGGCGGCGGCGTGTCCCGCTACCGCATTTTCCTGCTCGATGCAGCCGACAACAAACGGTTGCTTTACGAAGACCCGGTCATGGGCTGCTACTTCCCAATTCCACTGCGGCCCACGCCGGTGACAGTGACGATTCCTCCTCGAATCCAGGCACAAGCGGATGACTCAACGGGTGTCGTGTTGCTCGCGGACGTTTATCGCGGTCTGGAGCCGGCGATCCAACGCGGCCGGGTGAAATACCTGCGCGTCATGGAACAGGTCCGAAAGACCGAGGACCTGCGTTCGCGTGCTTACGACCAATCGCCGGTGATGAGTTACGGCACTTACTACGCGAAGCGATGCTGGGGCACCGTGCCGGTCGAGGAGGATGGTTCGGCTCATTTCCGCGTGCCCGCGTTGCGCGAGATCTATTTCCAAGTGCTCGATGCGGAAGGTCGCGAGTTGCAGCGCATGACCTCCGCGGCACAACTCATGCCCGGCGAACAGGTCGGGTGCATCGGCTGCCACGAGGCGCGACAATCATCAAGCCCCGCAAACGTGAAGCCGCCGATGGCGGCCAGCCGTCCACCGCGGGAATTGGTGAAGCCGGCGTGGGGCAACGATGGCATCGTGGATTTTCCAACCATCGTCCAGCCGGTGCTCGACAAGTATTGTGTCCGATGTCACAGCGGTGGCGACCCTGCCGGAGGCTGCGACCTCAGCGGCGACAAGACGCGATACTTCAATATGGCCTACGACAACCTGCTGGGCCGCAGCCAGTCGTATCGCCAGCACAACATGGAGACCGGCGAGATGTTGCCGGAAGAGGCGGCGAAGGGAAAACCGCTGGTCCATTTCTACTGGCTGCTGCGCACGCCAACCGCGGTCAATCAACCGTTGTGGACTGGTTGTTACGCCAGCCGGCTCACGGAGATCATTGATTCCGATCATTGCGGCCGGAAAATCCCCCTCGAAGACCGGCAACGAATCTACCTGTGGATGGATGCCAATGTTCCCTATTACGGCACCTATGCGAACAGCCGGCCGCAATCACCCGGCAAGCGCGATTTGTGGACCGACGTTGAGACGGGGCGTCTTTCAGCCTGGTTCGCGGAGAGTTTTTCGGGTGTCTACAATCGCCGCTGCGCCAGTTGCCACGATAAATACGACAAAACGATCGACTGGACCGGACGGTTCGCCTGGATCAACCTGACTCATCCGCATCTCAGTCCTGCGTTGACAGCGCACCTGAGCAAATCGGCTGGTGGTCGCGGCATCACGAAGCCGCTGCACGGCCAGACGCCGCCGCTCTTCACGAGCACCGCAGACCCGGACTATCAGACCATGCTCCAAGCCATCGAAACCGGCAGGAAGTTGATGCTGGCCACGCCCGAAGCCGACATGCCCTCCTTCAAAGCGGCGCGCAAGGAACCATGATCCCGCCGTCGCTGGACGCGCTTGCCTCCGGCGCCTTATGTCTGGACGTCCGTGGTGACTCCTGCAAAGGGATGCGTCCGTTTACTTCTCACGTATCTGAAGCGCTTCAAGGTCAATGTCCACCCACAACGCCGAGTCGTGGTCGCCTTTTGGGACTTCGTGATAGGTGAAGTTCTTCTTCCCCTTCATCGCCGCCGCAATCTTCCGCGTCTCGGCCACGGGAATCAGCGCGTCGTTCTCGCCCATCGTCAGGATGACCGGCATCGTCAGCCGGTCGGAGTGCGCCAGCACCGAGCGCGCGCGGTAAAGGTCCGGCTTCTCCTCCGGCGTGCCGCCATACGCGGCGAACACCGTCTTCGCAAGCTTCTGGAGCACCGGCAGGTTGCTTTTTCGCGCGAAATCCAGCCGTGCGAAGATGTCGCACATCCCCATCGCCACAACGCCGTGGACCCTCTCCGGATGCAGCACCGCGTAAGCCATCGCGCTCGACGCACCGCCCGACCCGCCCAGCAACACAAACCGATCACTGTTGAGTTTCTCCCGGTAGTAATTGAGCAAATCCGTCAGGTCCGCCGCGGCCGCCGGGCTCATGTAGGACGTGCCCCGCATGTTGACTGACAGCAACGGATGCCGGCCTTCCCGAATCCTGCTCAGCCAGAACTCACGAATGTCCCTCCGGGTGAAAACCTGGTCGGCTTGGGAAAACGACCCGTGCATATAGACGATCGTGTGCTTGCGCACATCGCCCGGCAGGAACAGCGCCCAATCCTCCGCCCCATCAAACGCGCTGGTGAACGTCATCCGCACCGTTCCCGGCGGATACTCGTTCTCGTGCACCAACTCCGTCGATGTGACGTTCAGGCGATGGGGCTTCGCGGCCTCACTGGACACCGAACGTTCTGCCGGGAACGAAACAGGAACTGCGGCACAGAACGCCAACACCGAAAGCACCGTCAGTCCACTGATGCAAGCGCCATTCAACCTGCAGCCAAAACTCTTATGAGACTTTTTCATCACATGTGCTCCGTCCGGGCGATGATTTCTTCCTGCATGTCGGGGGTGAGATTGACGAAGAACTCGCTGAAGCCGGCGACTCGGACAACGAGGTCGCGGTATTGGTCGGGGTTCTTCTGTGCGGCGCGCATGGTAGCGCTGTCCACGACGTTGATCTGCAGTTCCTGGCCGCCATTTTGGAAATAGACGTTCAGCATGGCGCGCAATTTCTCGCGCTGGCCGGCATCGGCAATCATGCCGGCGTGGAAACGGATGTTGACCTGGTAAGCGCATTGCCAGCTTTTCACGGCGTTGAGCTTGCAGACGGAGTTGAGCGTGGCGGTCGGGCCGCTGCGCTCGCAACCGGCGGAGACGGCGACGGAGTTGGCCACGGGCGTGCCGGCGAGGCGGCCATCGGGCGTGGCGGGCGTGCCGCGGCCCATCGTCACAGCGCCGCTGCGAACGACGTGGCTGTTGCCGAACTTGCTGCCGTCGCGCGGGTCGCGGCAGATGGCCTTCATCGGCTCGTCGCGAAGGCGCTCGACGAGGCGGATGATGTCGTCCACGCACGGGTCGTCGTTGCCGTGTTTCGGCGCGGCACGGAGTTTGGCGCGGAGGCGCTCGTGACCCTGGAAGTTCGCGGCGCAGGCGGTGGCCACGTCGGTGAGCGTGGCCTGCTTCTTCTCAAACACAACCTCGCGCAACGCGGCAAGGCAATCCACCGCGTTGGCAAACCCGATACCGCCGCAGGAGAGGATGTTGTACCGGGTGCCCTGCGTCAGGTCGCGGGCTTTCTCGATGCAGCCGTCGAAGAAGCACGACGTGAGCGGAGTCTGGCCCCACTGCATCTGCGCCTTGAGCAACTGCATCTCGCGCTCGTAGGATTTTTTGATGTCCTCGCGCATGTAAGCGCCGACCGCGGCGGAGAACTGGTCAAACGAAGACAGGTTGTCCACGGCTGGCGCGACATTGCGCCACTTCCATTGCTTCCTGTAGCCCTGGCCGCTCGTCAACGTCGCCTCGATCGCGCCGAGGTAGCTGACGTTCGCGCCGGGGTTGAAGTAGAACCGGCCGGGCACCCCGAGTTCGTTGCAGCCGACGGGGACGTAGTTGAACGCATCCTCGCGCGACACACCGAGTTCCATCAGCCCCTCCGGCACGACCTTGTCGTTCCACAGCATCGGGAAACAGGTCGTCCGCTGGAGCCGCGTGATGCAGAAATCGAAGAACTTCTGGTCAATCGCCGGATGCCAGCGCATCCAGACCAGCGGTTCCGGCAGCGCCATGTTTGTCGCGCCCTCCATCATGAGCCAGCTCAGGCGGTTCGTCAGGTCGCGCCCGTTGGGCGTCGAACCGCCCACGACAAAACCCTGTGTCAGGTGATGCTCCGGCCCCCAATAGGTGTTGTCGAACATCTTGAGCACGAAGTTCTCGGTGAGCCGGATGACTTCGGCATCGTCGAGCCGGCCAGCCTTGCGGTCGGCTTCGTAAAATGGCAGCAGCAACTGGTCGAGCCGGTCCGGCGTGCAGGAGTAGCCGTGGCCCTCGATGTGAATCGCCTGATGCGCCAGCCAGATGAGTTGCATGGCTTCGCGCAACGTCTCCGGCGGCTGCGTTGCGATCTTCGCGCAGAGACGCGACATCTCCTGTTTTCCCTCCGTCGCGAGGAATTTGCTGTATCGTTGCGCCCATGCGGAGAGGCCGGCAAGCACATGCTCGGCCGCGGTGAGAAACGCGAGTTTCTCAGCGTTGGTCTCGTTTTCCCGGCGCGCCGCGACTTTCTTTCTCATTCCCCCGATGCCGGCGCGCAGCAATTCCTTGTAGCCGGGACAGAGGTGGCCCTGATTGGAGATGAACTTGTAGTGCGGGCAGTTCAACGGCAGCTCGTCGTGGCTCTTCACCGGCGGGCGGCCAAGAATCTCGGTGCGATAACGGCCCCACAGATTCCGGTTTTTCCAGTAATCGCGAATGTCGTCGGGCACCCTGCCCTTGAGATGGCCTTTGCGGTCGGGCCGCTCGCTGAGATAAATGTTGTTCTCCCCAATGCCCAACTCGACCATGACCGGCATCGCGCCGGGTGTTTCGCTGATCGAGCCGGCGATGCCGTCGTGCTCGCGCAGGTAAAGCGGCACGGTTTCGAAATATGCCCGCAGCGCCATCGCCTTGCGGACGATCCACGGTTCCGATTCGTGTTTGCGAAAAACTTCGGTAAAAACCTTCGCGCGATGCAGCGCCACGCCGAAGGGGGAGTCCATCATCGCGCGCCGCAGTGCCGCCATGTCCGCGTGCGCCGTCTGCAACGCCGCTTCCGCCACGGAGGCCCTGCCCAGCACGGCCAGTCCGCCTGCCGCCATTCCAGCGTTTGCCAGAAACTCGCGCCGCGACAATGTCCAAATACTTCTCATGCACGCTCCATGCAAAACCTTGTGGCCTAGCCACAAGTAGATTAGATTCTTGCCTTGGTTTGTCAAGATGCTTCCATAATTACAAAGCCAATCTCTTGACATCAAAAACATACCTTGTTAGAACTCCCAACGTGGCTAGGCCACATGTATGTCACCCAGGAGTCCAATCTACGGCCGGCTGAACAGTCAGCTTCGCGATCTGATTCGCGGCGGTGAGTTCAAGGCTGGCGACAAGTTTCTGGCTGAGCGCCAGGTGGCCGGGCGCTTTAGCGTCAGCCGCGTCACTGCGAACAAGGCGCTCTCGCATTTGGTTGCCGAGGGCGTGCTGGAGATCAAGAAGGGTGTCGGCACATTCGTGCGCGGTGGCGTGCTCGATTACGACCTCGCCGCGCTGGTGAGCTTCACCGACAAGGCCGAAGCCGCCGGCAAGAAGCCCTCGACGCGGGTGCTGCGGTTTGAGACGATAAGAGCCGCACAGGCCGGCGCAGAGGTGCTCGGCGCGCTGCGCGTCCAGCCGCACGACGAGCTTTGCTACGTCGAGCGACTGCGGTTGGCCGATGGTGTGCCGGTGATCGTGGAACGGAGGCACCTTGTGGCGCGATTCTGTGTCGGGCTGGACAAGAACGCCGTCAAAGGCTCGCTCTATGCTGCGTTGACACAGCGGTTGAAGCTGGAGGTTGCGGGCGCCGATGAAGTCATCCGGGCGATCGCGATTCGCGACGCTGATGCGCGGTTGTTACGAGTTCCCAACGGCGCCGCGGGTTTGTTGGTTACAGCCATCGGCTATCTTGGCGGCGGCGTGCCACTTTGGCGCGAGCAGACGCTCTATCGCGGCGACGCCTACGAATTTCACAACCGGCTCGGCCCGATTCAGGCCGCTCGTCCGGCGGCGGGCGTACTGTTGGATTTGAACAGGAAAAAGTAGAAAGAAACCATCATGACCAAAATCAAGGCAGGCATCATCGGCACGGGATTCATCGGGCCGGTTCATCTGGAAGCATTGCGCCGGCTCGGCGTGAACATCACCTCGCTCTGCGATTTGCCGGATCGTGTTCGGGCGGCGGCCGACAAGTTCGGGATTCCCGAGGCCTTCGGAGATTATCGTGAGATGCTGCGTTCGCCCAATGTGGACGTGGTCCACATCACCTCGCCGAACCGGTTTCATTGCGAAATGTCGCTGGCGGCATTGCGTGCGGGCAAGAACGTGATCTGCGAAAAGCCGCTGGCGATGAACACTCGCGAGACAGCGCAGATTCTCAAACTGGCGCGCAGTAGTGGCAAGGTCTTCGCCGTGAACTACAACGTCCGGTGTTATCCCGCCGTGCTCGCGCTCCGTCACAGGGTCGCGCTCGGCGAACTCGGCGACATCATCCACGTGAACGGTTCCTACATGCAGGACTGGCTTTTCAAGGACACCGATTACAACTGGCGTCTGCTGCCGCAGGAAGGAGGCAAGCTCCGCGCCGTCGCCGACATTGGCACGCATTGGATGGACACTGTCTCGTTCATCCTCGGCGCGAAGATCGCGTCTGTGTTCGCCGACCTCGGCACGTTCCACAAGACACGCCGCCGTCCGCTCGGCGAAGTGCAGACCTTTGCGAAGAGCGACGTGAAGATGAACTACGCCACCTACAAGGTCGAGACGGAGGACTTTGCCAGCGTACTGTTGCAGTTCGCCAACGGCGCGCGCGGCAACCTGGGGGTCTCGCAGGTCGCCGCTGGCCGCAAGAACTGCATCCGCATCGAAATCTATGGTTCGAAGAAGTCGGCGTGGTGGTGCTCCGAGGAGCCGGAGATGCTGCATTTGGGCAACCGCGACGGCGCGAACGAGACGGCCGTGCGCGCGACGCCTGCGTTCGGCGACGGCGCGGCAGGCTTCATGGATTATCCGCCCGGCCACGTCGAGGGTTTCCCCGACACATTCAAGATGCTCTTCCGCAACATCTATGCCGCCATCGCCGGCGGCAAAGGCGAGCGGTTCTTTGCAACCGCCGAGGACGGACATCAGGAAGTCGCCGTTTGCGAGGCGATCATGAAGAGCAACAAGTCGAAGTCGTGGGCAAAAGTATAGACTACAAGAAAGGCATCATATGAAACTTGGATTCGTTAGCGCTATTCTGCCGGAATTGTCACTGGAGGACGTGTTGAAGTTCGCCGCCGCGGAACGTCTCGCGTGCGTCGAGATCATGTGCTGGCCTGTTGGCAAGGCCGAGCGCAAATACGCCGGCATCACGCATATTGACGTGACCGGCTTCACAAAAACGCAGGCCGACGAGGTCAACGCGCTCTGCGCCAGCCACGGCGTCGGCATTTCCGGCCTCGGTTACTACCCAAACCCTCTTGATCCCGATCCCGCCGCCGCAAAGGTGGCGGTGGAGCACCTGAAAAAGGTCATCCTGGCGGCGGAGAAGCTCGGCCTGAAGAACGTGAACACTTTCATCGGCCGCGACTGGACGAAGTCGGTCGATGACAACTGGCCGCGTTTCCTCAAGACATGGAAACCGATCATCGCGTTCGCCGAGGATCACGGCATCAAGATCGGCATTGAGAACTGCCCGATGCTGTTCACCCGCGACGAGTGGCCCGGCGGCAAAAACCTGATGACGACGCCCGTCATTTGGCGGCGCGCCTTCAGCGACATTCCCAGCAAGAACTTCGGCCTCAACTACGATCCGTCGCACTTCATCCTGCAATGGATGGACCCGATCTCGCCGCTGCGCGAGTTCAAGGGGAAGCTCTTCCACCTTCACGCCAAGGACGTTCGCATCCGCCGCGAGCGCATCAATGACGTGGGCGTGTTCGCCTATCCGTTGGAGTGGCACCAGCCGCGCATCCCCGGCTACGGCGACATCAACTGGGCCAGGTTCACAGCGGCGTTGATGGATGTCGGCTACGACGGCCCCGTGTGCATCGAAGTCGAGGACGGCACTTTTGGCAACACGCTCGAAGGCCGGAAAGCCGCCGTCAGGGTTGCCCGCAACGTGCTCCAACCATTCTTTGCCTGAACATGAAATACACCTACGAAGAACTCGCCGGGATGATTGACCATTCGTTGCTTCATCCCACCATGACCGACAAGGACCTGGAGGACGGCTGCAAGCTCGCCGCGAAGTATGGCGTTGCCTCCGTCTGCATCAAACCCTACACCGTCAAACGCGCCGTCGAGTTGCTGCGAGGCAGCAGCGTCAAGGTCGGCTGCGTCATCGGCTTCCCGCACGGCAACTCCTGCACGGAGTCGAAGCGCTATGAGACCGAGCTGGCCTGCCGCGACGGCGCGGTTGAGATAGACATGGTCGTCAACATTGGCAAGGCCCTCGGCGGCGATTGGGACTACGTCGAGCGCGACGTGAAGGCTGTCTGCGATGAAGCCCACAAACACGGCGCGAAGGTGAAGGTCATCTTTGAAAACGACTTCATGCCGAACGACGAGATCAAGGTGAAACTCTGCCAGGTCTGCGAGCGTGCCGGGGCCAACTGGGTGAAGACCTCGACCGGCTACGGCTTCGTGAAACAAAAGGATGGCAACTACAACTATAAAGGCGCCACCGAACACGACCTCGCGTTGATGCGGGCAAACGTTTCCGCCAAGGTCCAGGTCAAGGCCGCCGGCGGCGTGCGCGACCTCGACGGCCTCATCAAGGTCCGCGACCTCGGCGGCAGCCGCTGCGGCGCGACGGCCACGGCGGCGATGTTGGATGAGTATCGCCGGCGTGAAGCGGCGGAAAAAGCAGGCGCACAGACAGCCGCCAAGACCCCGACATTGGGCAAGGGCGGTTATTGAGGCGGGCTGTTTGCGGTTTGCATCCGTGCCAAGCCGCCGTTTAATATTGGCTCATGGCAAACCCGATTAATTCATCGCCTGCTGAGGCAGGCAACGCGCCGGCTCCGACGGACTTCATCCGTGACATCGTCACGGCGAACGTTGCTGCTGGCAAGTACAAGAAGATCGTCACGCGCTTCCCGCCGGAGCCGAACGGTTACCTTCATATTGGCCATGCCAAGAGCATCTGTCTCAACTTCGGCATCGCCCGCGAGTTCGCCGGCCAGTGCAACCTCCGCATGGACGATACGAACCCAACCAAGGAGGACGTCGAATACGTCGAGTCCATCCAGCAGGATGTGCGCTGGCTCATCGAAGGCTGGGCTGACGACCGGCTGGGCCTGAAACCGAAAGGCAAGACGCCGGAAACCATCACGGTCGACGGAAAACCGGATTTCTATCTCGGCCCGGCCGATGCATCGGAAATCCAAAATCCAAAATCCAAGATCGTCGAGCCGTTCTACGCCTCCGATTACTTCGGGCAGATTTATGAGTACGCGCTGCAACTCATCCGCAAAGGCAAGGCCTACGTCTGCGACCACACGGCCGAGGAAATTGACAAGATGCGCGGCGCGCCGGATCAGCAATCCGAGGAGAGCCTCTACCGTAATCGCTCCATCGAAGAGAACCTTGATCTCTTCCAGCGGATGCGCGCCGGTGAGTTCCCCGACGGTTCGCGGACGTTGCGGGCGAAGATTGACATGGGTTCGCCGAACATCTGGATGCGCGACCCGGTCATTTACCGCATCCGCCACGCCGAGCATCACCACACCGGCGGCGTGTGGTGCATCTACCCGATGTATGATTTCGCCCATTGTCTGAGCGACTACATCGAGGGCATCACGCACTCCATCTGCACGCTGGAGTTCGAGGTTCACCGCCCGCTCTACGACTGGATTCTGGAAAACCTCGGTCTGCCGCGGCCGTTGCCGCATCAGTTCGAGTTCGCGCGCCTCAGTCTCGGCTACACCATCATGAGCAAGCGCAAGCTGATGCAGCTCGTGAACGAAAAACACGTCACCGGCTGGAACGACCCGCGCATGCCCACAATCAGCGGCATCCGCCGCCGCGGCGTCACCGCCGAGGCATTGCGCGCCTTCGCCTATCACATCGGCGTCACCAAACGCGACAGCCTGACCGACGTTGCCGTGCTGGAGAACGTCATTCGTGAAGACCTCAACCGCCGCGCGCAACGCCGGCTCGCGGTGCTGCGGCCTGTCAAGGTCGTCATCACCAACCTGCCGGAGAACCACGTCGAGCAGCTCGACGCCGTCAACAATCCCGAAGACGCCGCCACCGGCACGCGCAAGGTGCCGTTCAGCCGCACGCTGTTCATCGAGCGCGATGATTTCATGGAGACGCCCCCGCCGAAGTATTTCCGGCTGCGCCCCGGCGGCGAGGTGCGGTTGAAATATGCCTATATCATCAAGTGCGACGAGGTGGTGAAGGACGCCAGTGGCAACGTCACCGAGCTGCGTTGCACCGCCGACCTCGGCAGCAAGACCGGCGGCCCGACCGCCAACCGCAAGGTCAAGGGGACCATCCATTGGGTCAGCGCCCCGCATGCGTTCGAGGCAGAAGTGCGGCTCTACGACCGTTTGTTCACGGTGCCGGAGCCGGACGCAGAGGGCAACTTCAAGGCGCACTTGAACCCGCACAGCCTCGAAGCATTGACCGCAAAGCTGGAGCCGTCGCTGGCAAAGGCATCCGGCGACGAGCGATACCAGTTTGAGCGGCTCGGTTACTTCACGCTGGATTCCGATACACAGGACGGCGCGCTGGTCTTCAATCGCACCATCACGCTCCGGGACACTTGGGCGAAGCAACAGCCGAAGGCGTAGGCGTTCCAACGGGAGACAGGACAGTCCGCGTCCAGCGAATCCGGCCAACACCGGCACTGACCTGAATCAGCCGGATGCCTTGTCGTCGGAAACGTGGATTGGTTCGATGTGCCAGATGTCGCGGCAGTATTCGCGGATGGCGCGGTCGGAAGAGAACTTGCCCATGCGCGCGACATTGAGGATGGACATGCGCGTCCACTGTTCCGTGTCGCGATAGGCGCGAGCGACGTCCTCCTGCCGCTCGATGTAGGACGGGTAGTCGGCAAAGACCAGATACTCGTCGCGTCCAAGCAGGGAGCGGATGAATGGCTGGAAAAGCTCCTTGTCGCCACCGGAGAACGCGCCGGAGCCGATGACATCGAGCGTGTCGCGCAGCTCGGCATTCTGCTGATAGATTTCCCACGGCCGGTAACCGGCGGCTTTGCGCTCACGAACCTCCTCCGCGGTGAGGCCGAAGAGGAAGAAGTTCCCGGCGCCGACTTCCTCTCGAATCTCGACATTGGCGCCGTCGAGCGTGCCGATGGTGAGCGCGCCGTTGAGGGCGAACTTCATGTTGCCGGTGCCGGAAGCCTCGGTGCCGGCCATCGAAATCTGCTCGGAGAGATCGGCGGCGGCATAAATGCGGTGGGCGTTCTTGACGTTGAAGTCCGGATAGAAGACCACGCGAAGGCGGTCGCGCGTGTCAGGGTCGGCGTTGACGACAGCGGCGACGGAATTGATGAGCTTGATGATCAGCTTGGCCATGAAGTAGCCCGGCGCGGCCTTGCCGCCGAAGATGACAGTGCGGGGCGTGAAGTCCAGGCGCGGGTTGTTCTTGAGCCTGCGGTAGCAGGTGACGACGCGCAGGAGGTTCAGTTGCTGGCGCTTGTATTCGTGGAAGCGCTTTACCTGGATGTCGAACAGCGTCGCAGGCTCCGCTTCGACGCCCGTGGCTTTCCGCAACGCAGCAGCGAGTCGTTCCTTGTTGGCATGCTTGACCTGCCGCCATTCCTTGCGAAAGCCGGCGTCGTCGGCGAGCGGCTCCAGCTTGCGGAGTTCGTCGAGGTCTTTCAGCCAGCGGTCGCCGATGCGGCGGTTGATGAGCGCGGCGAGGCCGGGATTGGCGAGCGCCACGAAACGGCGCGGCGTGACACCGTTGGTCTTGTTGGAGAATTTCTCCGGCCAGAGATCATGGAAATCGCGCAGCACGGTCTGCTTGAGCAGTTCCGTGTGGAGGGCGGCGACGCCGTTGATGGCGTGGCTGCCGATACAGGCGAGGTTCGCCATGCGCACGTATTTGTCGCCGGCCTCGTCAATGATCGAAAGCCGCTGCACCTTGCCGTCGTCGCCGGGGAACTTCACGCGGACCCCGTCGAGGAAGCGGCGGTTGATTTCGTAGATGATCTCCAAATGCCGCGGCAGGACGCTTGCGAAGAGAGGCAGCGGCCACTTCTCGAGCGCCTCGGACATGAGCGTGTGGTTGGTGTAAGCAAACATGCGGCGCGTGATGTTCCACGCGCGGTCCCAATCCATGCCGTCCACGTCCACGAGGAGACGCATCAGTTCGGCAATGGCCAGCGAGGGATGGGTGTCGTTGAGCTGGGTGGTGAATTCCTCGTGGAGATGGTCGAGCGGCTTCCGGTGCTGGCGATAGATGCGGATGATGTCCTGCAACGTGCAGGAGACAAGGAAGTATTGCTGCTCCAATCGCAACTGTTTGCCGGCGGCGGACACGTCGTTCGGATAAAGAACCTTGGTAATGTTCTCCGAGACGACCTTCTCGTTCACCGCTCGGTAGTAGTCGCCGACGTTGAACGCCTGGAAGTCGAACGAGTTGTGCGCCTCAGCCTTCCAGAGGCGGAGCATGTTCACCGTCCGCACGCCGTAGCCCTGGATGAGCGTGTCGCACGGCGTGCCCATCACAATCCGGTTGGGCACCCAACGGACGCGGTAGTTGCCGGTCTCATCCTGATACGGCTCCGTGTGCCCGCCGAGCTTCACCTCGAATGCGATTTCCGGCCGGACAATCTCCCACGGGTAACCGAGCCGCAACCAGCGGTCGCCCGTCTCCACCTGCCAGCCGTCGCGAATCTCCTGGTCGAAAATGCCAAACTCGTAGCGAATACCGTAACCGATCGCGGCGATCTCCAGCGTCGCAAGGGACTCCATATAACAGGCGGCGAGCCGGCCGAGCCCGCCATTGCCAAGACCCGGCTCCTCCTCATGCTCGATCAACTCGTCGAGATCCAAGCCGAGGTCGCGCACAGCCTGTCTGGCCTGTTCGGTGATGCCGAGGCGGAGGAGGTTGCCGCCCAACTGCGGACCGATCAGGAATTCCGCTGAGAGATAGAGAACGCTGCGGGGCGCGCGCTGGAAGTAGGTTTCGGCGGAACTGATCCAGTTGCGAACGATCCGGTCTCGCACGGCGTAGGCGAGAGCGAGGTAGTAATCGTTCTTCGTGGCAACCTCGGGAAACTTCCCGGCCATGCAAAAGAGTTTCTCCAGGATATCGCGCCGGAGCTGGCTGACGGCATCCGTCGCCACATTTGCCACACCATGTTCTTCACCAACCTTGTCAGAATTCCCTGTGCGAGTGTTCATTCCACTGTCACCGATGCTACCACTTCAATCTGGGATGCTGGAAACAAAAACCCACTGAGTGGGACGCGTCTCCCCGTGAGCCCGATTATTCCAAATTGGGCGGCAGGCGAACCTAAAAGGTTGTCCAGCCCGTCGGCGCCTACACGCCGAGCAATTGATCGATGAGCGGAATCAGGTGACTGGCGACGGCGTCACGCGTGGTCACCATGTCGGCTCCGGCTGCGCGCGCTTCTTCCAGCGCCGGCTCGTTCTCGCCGTCGCCAAATGCCAGCACCAGCGTATGCCTCAACTCCGCGTCACTCTTCAACTTCTTCAGGACAGACACCGTGTCGCGATTGCGCAGATCGAGGTCGAGGATGACAAACATCGGACGTTGCTCACGCGCAGTCGCCAGCAGCTCGCCTGGATTGCGCAAGTGCGAAACGCGGTATTTCGATTGGCACAGCTCGTTGGTCATGCGCGAGAGCAACACCACGTTTTCGCTGATTAGAATGGCAATCGGTTCCATATATCTCCGCGGTTGCAGCGCCGGTCACGCCGGGGCGGCCTGATGGCGCACGTCCCTCTCCACGTGGGTCCAGTGGCCGTTCCAGTTGGGGTCGAGACCAAGGTCCTTGATCATCTGCAAGTCCTTCTTTGGATCCTGGCCGGCGGTGGTGAGGTAGTTGCCGATCATCGTTGCAGACGCGCCGGCCAGGAACATCAGCGGCTGCAAGTCGCGAAGGTTCGCCTCGCGGCCACCCGCGACCATGATCTCCTTGCGCGGCAGGATGAACCGATAGACTGCGATGGTCCGGAGGATCTCCATCGGCGGCAGCGGTGTCAGGCGCTCGAATGGCGTGCCCTGGATCGGGTTCAGGAAATTCATCGGCACGATATCCACATCGAGTTCCTTCAAGGCAAATGCCATCTCCACGCGGTGCCGGCGCGTTTCGCCCATGCCAAAGATGCCTCCGCAACAAACCCGGATGCCGGCGTTCTTCAGATACCGGACCGTCTGCACGCGTTCATCGTAAGTGTGCGTGGTGCAGATGTTCGGAAAATGTTCCCGCGCGGTTTCGAGGTTGTGGTTGTAACAGACAACGCCCGACGCCTTGAGCCGGTCAGCCACGCGCTGGCTGGAAATGATGCCGAGTGAAGCGTCCGCGCGCACCGTGCCGCTGCGGGCAATCTGTTCGATGCTTGCGCACACTTCGTCGAGGATCGGTCCTTCCTTCAGCCCGCGCCATGCCGCCACCACGCTCAGCGCCTGTGCGCCGTTCGCGCGCGCCTCGGCTGCGGCCTTGAGCAAGGCGTCGCGGTCCACCAACGAATAGCGCGGCGATTCCGTCGCGTTCATGGCCGACTGGGCGCAAAACTTGCAGTTCTCCGGACACGCGCCGGCCTTGGCGTTGATAATGGAGCAGAGGTGAACCTTGTTGCCCTTGAACTTCTCGCGGATGCGATTGGCCCGCGCAAGCAGATCGTGGAGGTCGGCGTCGGCGTTGGTTTCCATGAGCCGCACGGCCTCGTCAAAGGAAAGCTCACCGCCATCCAGCACACGGCGGCTGACGGCACCCAGAAAGTTTTGAAAATCCGGCTGTGTTTCCATGACGATGGGCGAAGCGTAGCGCAAGCCTCCCACCCGTGCAAGCGGCCTTGACGAAAACCGCGTGCGGCAGATATTGTGCCACTTTAATCGCAACACTGTTTGGAGACACCATGGCAGCCAAAAATTTAGATGACCTTTCCGAACGCGCGCGTTCTCTTTACAAGCGCGCCAGCGAAGCGGCACAACACCAGAACTACGACTACGCAATCGAACTGTTGATCCAGATACTGGAGATGGAGCCAGCCTTCCTGGACGGCCGAAAACTGTTGCGCAGTATTCAAATGCGCCAGTTCCAGGGCCAGAACATCGTCAGCCGCAAGATGGCCGGCATGAAGGCGATGACGGAAGCGGTCAAGGCGCAAGTGACGGTGAAGAAAAGCCCGCCCCAGGCGCTGGTCGAGGCGGAGAAGGCCCTCAACATCGATCCCACCAACGCAACGGCGCTGGGCGTGGCCGCGGAAGCCGCCGAGACGATGGAGTTGACGGAAACGGCAGCGTTTCTGCTGGAATCGGTGGTGCAGCACAAGCCCTCCGATGTGAAGGCGCTGAAGCGGCTGGGCGCGCTCTACGCACGTACCGGTGAAAACGACAAGGCCTACAAGGCTTACGAGAGGGTCATCAAGCTGGATCCCGCTGACGCTGAGGCGTTCAAAGCCATGAAGGATGCCACCGCCGAGGGCGCGCTGCAAAAAGGCGGTTGGAATGAAGATGGCACCTATCGCGACAAGATGAAGGACAAGGATGAGGCCAAGGCCCTCGAGCAAAAAGACCGCGTGGTCAAGAGCGAGGAGATGGTATCCAACCTCATCAACGAGACCTACGAGAAACTTGCCAAAGACCCGAAGAACCTGGCCTTGGCGCGGCAACTGGCCCGCCTCTATGCCCAGAACAACGAATTCGAGAACGCGCTGGGTCTGTTTGAACAGGTCCTTCAATTGCAGGGCAACGACCCGGCTTTGGAGAAGGAAATTACCGATACGCGGCTGAAGCAACTTGGGGCGGAGATTTCGAAGAAGGAAGTTGCGCTGCAACAGACACCCGACAACGAGGCTCTGAAACAGGAACTGGCCAAGGCGTGCCAGGAACGCGATGACTTCTTGTTTCAGGAATGCGAAAAGCGCGTCCAGCGGTATCCGAACGATCTCGGCTTCCGTTACGAGCTGGGCCAGCTTTATTTCCAGCGTGATAACACCAAGGGCGCGATCCAGCAGTTCCAACTCGCGATCAAGAACCCGCAGTTGCGCGTCAGCGTGTTGAACTACCTCGGCCAGTGCTTCATGAAACAGAAGCTGATGGACATCGCCATCCGGCAATTCGCAACGGCCGAGAGCGAAATCCCGACCATGGACGACACGAAGAAGGAAGTGCTCTACAACCTCGGCGTCGCCTATGAAATGAAGGGAGACAAGGAGAAAGCCGGCGAGTGCTATCAGAAGGTCTACGAGGTGGACATGAACTACCGCGATATCGCCAAGCGACTCGGCCTCGAATAGATTTGCCGAGCCGCCGACAGGGACTGGCGGAGCCTTTCCAAACAAAAAAACGCAGAGGGCGAACGACTCACGCCTCTGCGCTTTTTGTTTTTAATCCAAAATCTTCCGGCTGGACCAGCTAGGGAGTCTTCTTCTTCGTCGTGGTCTTCGTTCCGGTAGCGGATTTCGTCGTGGTGGACTTGCCTCCGGTTGTCGCGCGCACCGGGCCGCTCTTCGGGCTTTCAAAGCGTTTCTTCATGTCGGCAATGTAGACTTCCCACTTTTGAATAAGCTGTTGGTACTCGGCGTCACGCTGCTTCCATTGCGCATTGTTCTGCTGCAATTGATCGTTGGAGGCCTGCAGTTGCTTCATCTGTCGTTGGTCGGCCTGCATCTTGTTTTGCAGCGTACGGTTGGCCTTCTCCAGATCATCCTGCTTGGTCGCCCACACGCGCCAGACGCCAATGTTCAGCAACAGCGCGCCAATCACGATGATCGGCACCTCTTGTTTCCATGCCTCGCCCGTGCTCAATCGCCGCGCGATCACCACCAAGACGACGATCAAACCAATGACGGCCAGACTCCAGCCAAACATGGTGCCGGATGAGCTGCCGGCTTCAGCCCCGGCACTGCTGCCTTGGGCCAAAACAGACGCGGCACTCGAGGCCAGAAAAAGTCCATACATCATCATGCGTTTCATATTCATTCCTTATTCGTTTCAACAAAACAACTCACCGCACACACGTCTCGCGGTAAAAAATGGCAAACTCCAAGTGGAGAAAATAGCGTCCAAGGGTGGCTTGGGCAAGACTTTTGACACCCCCCCTTGTGGCAACACCCGGTTCATGCGGAATCCCGTTCTGGCACAAAACAGGAGGGGTATCCCATCCCACGAAATCGACCACCCTGAAGTCGCTTTTGCATTCACTTCGCTGCTGGCATTGCTACAATGGGGCTGGGTTATGATTTCAGCGCGCACATGGTCCGAATCGTGGTTTCTCCACCTGATCCTGTTGGGGATGGCGGCAGCGCTTGCCTTGTGGCATCCGGTGGCGGGCGTGGTGGGATTGCTGTTGGTGGCGTTTAACATCAACTTCTTCCGTGATCCCGAGCGGTCGATTCCCGCCGACGCGCGCGCCATCGTCTCGCCGGCGGATGGCAAGGTGACGGACGTGTCCGTGGTGCGCGAGGAGAAGTTTCTCGGTGGCGAGGCCAGGAGGGTGGGGATTTTCCTTAACGTTTTCGACGTGCATGTGAACCGGGCTCCGATCGACGGTGAGGTGAAGTTTTCGGAGCATGTGCCGGGAAAATTCCTGAACGCCCTGCGTGCGGAGTCGGCTTTCCAGAACGAGCACCAGATTCTCGGCTTGCAGGACGGCGAGTTTCGCGTCACCGTTCGTCTCATCGCGGGCGCCATTGCGCGGCGGATTTGCATGTGGACGCAGCCAGGCGCGCGCGTCGGACGCGGCGAGCGGATCGGAATGATCCGCTATGGTTCGCGTGCCGAGGTTTACGTCCCGGTGAACTGCGAGATTACAGTGAAGCCGGGCGACCGAGTGAAAGGAGGATCGAGCATTCTTGGCTACCGGAAGTGACAAGCCACCGGGCATGAACCCGGAGAGCGCGGATTTTGGGAAGATTTACTTCCTGCCGAACCTGTTCACGGCAGGCAACCTCTTGTGCGGCTTCTTTGCGCTGACGTGGATTTTCAAATACCAGGCTGCGCCCAATATTCATTATATCCACAATGCGCTCTGGCTCATTCTTGGCGCGTTCGCGTGCGATTTTCTCGATGGCCGCGTCGCACGGTTGGGCGGAAAAGAATCGGCGTTTGGCCGCGAGTTCGATTCTTTGGCGGATCTGGTGAGTTTTGGCGTGGCGCCGGCGTTCATGGTTTATCGGATCGTACTGGAGGAGTTTCCCCGCACAGGTTGGATGGTGGCTGCGGTGTATCTGGCGTGCGGCGCGTTGCGGCTGGCGCGATTCAACATCCTCTGTATCCGTGGCGCCTCGACCAACGAGTTCGTTGGTTTCCCGATTCCGTCGGCGGCGGCGATGGTCGTGAGCGTGACGATGTTCATGATCTGGCTGCAAGAGCAGGATATCATCACACCGGTTGGCACGCCGGAACATCCGCTGGGACCGTGGCGCTTCGCGTTGCCGGCGTTGATGCTCCTGCTGTCGGCCATGATGGTCAGCACGGTGAAGTATCCCACTTTCAAACACGTGGACTGGACGATGCGCAAGTCGCTGGCGACATTCGTGGCAGCGCTGGTGGTGCTGTTCCTTGGCTGCACCTGGCCACAGGTGACGCTGGCGGCGCTGTTCGTCTTCTACCTCATTTACGGCATGGTAAGGCCGTGGATCTCCAAACGGCTGCGAAAAGAAATCGAAATCGAAGAAGACGAGTCCGAAGTGTCGTGAACGCTGCCACTGACTTCATCACACCTGTGCTCGCTGGCTTGGTGAGCGGCTTTCTGGTGTCCATCCCTGTGGGGCCGGTGAACGTCACGATCATGAGTGAGGCGCTGACGCGCGGGTTCCTGCGGCCGTTCTTGATCGGCGTGGGCGCGGTGACAGCGGAAGCAATCTACTGCGGGCTGGCGCTGGCGGGGTTTCAATCGGTGCTCTCGCTGCCAACCGTGAGCACGGTGATGGCGCTGGTGAGTTTTCTGGTCATGACCGTGCTGGGTCTCAAATACCTCCTGACGCAGGATCGCTTCGGAGAGAGCACGTCCCTGCTGGTGGAGCAGGAACTGGAGACGAAACTGCATCTGCATCGCGGCTACTGGCTTGGTTTCGGCATGACGCTCGGCAATCCATGCATTCTGCTCGTGTGGGGCATGCTGGCAGCAATGTTGTTTGCGCGCGGCTGGGTGCGCCCCGCCGGCCTCAGCCAGCTTGCGATGGTCGGCGGCATGATGGGCGGCGGCACGTTGTGGTTCTTGCTGCTCTCCTGGGCCACATCGCGCGGGCATCATCGTGTCTCGCCGCGGGCGTTGCGCCTGCTGACGCGCGTATCGGGGGCGTTCCTGCTTGCAGCCGGTTGCATGCTTGGCGCCAAGCTCGTGGATGCGGTTTCTTTCTCGCATTTGTTCCGGCCTTTTTACTGAGACTCATGAAAACGTTCCGATTTCCCATCACGTTGCTGGTGTCCGTCGCCTGCTGCCTTGCCGCCGATCCTTCCCAAGCTCCGAAATCGGAAAAACCATGGAAGGCCCAAGCGCCATCGGGCATCGAGTTGATTCACGATGTCGAGATTGGCAAAGGAGGCGATCGGGTATTGCACGCTGAGATCGCCCGGCCGGAGAAACCGTCCGGCAAGCCCATGCCGGCAGTGCTATGGATTCATGGCGGCGGTTGGTCCGGCGGCTCGCACCGGGGCAATGGTGTGGTGTGGCTTGCTACCCAGGGCTATTTCACCGCCAGCATCGAATACCGCCTCAGCGGTGAAGCGAAATGGCCCGCACAGATTGAGGACTGCAAACTCGGTGTGCGCTGGCTGCGCGCCAACGCCGCGAAATACAACGTGGACCCGAACCGCATTGGTTGCGCGGGTTCCAGTGCTGGTGGACATCTGGTGGCATGTCTCGGCACAATGGACGATGCAAGATTCGAGGGCAGCGGTGGTTACGAAGGCGTCAGCAGTCGCGTGCAAGCCGTCGTGGATTACTGCGGGCCCGCCGACATGACCCAGGGCAGCGCCGGCATTCAAGGCGCGAAGGAAGGGGAGGACTCGAAAGCGTTGCTCGGGTTGTTTGGCAATCCTTTTCAGAAGAAGCCGCAAGTGTGGCAGGACGGCAGCCCGATCACTCACGTCAAACCGGGCATCCCACCGTTTCTCATCGTCCATGGCGATGCTGACAAGACGGTTCCCTTTGCCCATTCCGAGCACCTCGAGAGCGCGCTGAAAAAAGCCGGCGTACCAGTCCAGTTGCTCCGCGTCAAAGGAGGCGGCCACAACATGATGGCAGCCAAAGGTGCTCCTCCCGCCGAGCCGGACTCGCAGTCCATCCGTGCAGTCGTTACCGCTTTCTTCGACAAACACCTGAAGCAGTGACGAAGCAGCGAAGTGGAGAGGTTGGAGGTGTTCTGAGAAATCCAGCCTTGTTGCGAATTCTGTTTGGCCTGTGAGGTAATTTCGCGGAGACGAATCCCGCGTCAAGTGAACATCGAGCAGTCTGTCGAAGGCAAAGTATAGGCAAAAAACCATGTGGCACCAGAACTACACCGCCATTGGCGGCAACCTGTGGCTTTCAGCGGCGGTGGCGGCGCTGCCCATCTTCCTCTTGTTCTATCTTATTGGCGTGCGGCGGCTGGCCGCGTGGAAGTCCGCGCTGGCGGCGCTGGCAACGGCATTGGCCATCGCCTGTTTCGCCTTCGGCATGCCGGCGACAGTGGCAGCGACGGCGGCGCTTTACGGCGCGGCGTTCGGGTTGTTTCCGATCTGCTGGATCGTGCTGGCGGGCATCTTCCTCTACAAGCTCACGGTGGAAAGCGGGCAGTTTGAGATCATCAAGGACTCCATCTCTCACCTCACCGACGACAAACGGCTGCACGTGCTGTTGATCGCATTTGCGTTTGGTGCGTTCGTGGAGGGTGCGGCGGGCTTCGGCGCACCGGTGGCCATAGCGGGCGCCATGCTGGCGGGCGTCGGGGTCACGGCGTTCGATGCGGCGGCGCTTTGCCTGCTGGCCAACACCGCACCCGTGGCGTTCGGCTCCATCGGCATCCCGATCATCACGCTGGCGGGCCTGACCGGCTTGCCGCTGGACAAGGTGAGTGCGAGCGTCGGCCGCATTTCGCCGATCCTGTCGTTGATCATTCCGTTGTACTTGATGGTGGTGTTCGCGGGCTGGCGCAAAGCGCGCGGTGTGCTGCCGGCGATAGCAGCGGTCAGCGTCGCGTTCGCCGGCACACAATTCGTCGTCGCCAATTTCCACGGTCCCTACCTGACGGATATTCTCGCGTCGCTGGGAGCCGTCATCGCGTGCGTGATACTGCTCCGGTTCTGGAAACCGGCTGATGGTTACTTCCACGAGGATGTGTCGCCGGCACGGCAACGCACTTACAGCACCGGCGCAGTTCTGAAAGCATGGATGCCCTACCTGCTGTTGGTGGTTTTTGTGCTGTTGTGGGGTCTGGAACCGGTTCGTGTGTTCTTGGGAACCGTGACGGTGCGGTTGGACGTGCCATTTCTCCACAACCAAGTGATGCAGATACCACCGGCGGTGAAGGTCGCCACGGCGAAGGAGGCGGTGTTCAAGTTCGATTGGCTCGCAGCGGCGGGCACGGGCTGCATGTTCGCCGCGATTCTTGGCGGACTGGTGATCGGAATGCGGCCGCGCCAGATGGTGCGGGTTTTTGCGGCTACGCTGCGCCAGTTGGCGTTGCCAGTGCTGACGATCGCGTCGGTACTCGGTTTCGCGTACTTGATGAACTACTCCGGCATGACTGTGACGCTGGGGCTGGCGTTCGCGGCGACGGGCTGGTTCTTCCCATTCTTCAGCGCGTTCCTGGGCTGGCTCGGCGTGTTTGTGACCGGCAGCGACACATCAGCCAATGCGCTCTTCGGCAACCTGCAGGTGGTCACGGCACAGAAACTCGGCCTGAATCCGTTGTTGACCGCTGCCACCAACTCCGCCGCCGGTGTCATGGGCAAGATGATCTCGCTCCAGAGCATTGCCGTCGCCGTTGCGGCCACGGGCATGCCGCAGTCGGACGAAAGCAAGCTCTTCCGTTGGACCCTCAAGCACAGCCTGCTGCTGACGGCGCTTATCGGCCTCATCGCGATGTTGTTCGCACACTTCATCCCGTGGGTGATTCCCGTGATTCCCGCGAAATGAAACGCGCGGCTTGACTCCGGCAGGCGCAGGATTTATCACTCGACGCAACCAACCAAGGAACCACATGGATATCAATGCCAATCCCACCAACCGCAGACAGTTTCTGAAGACCTCAAGCGCAGCCGTTGTCACCACCGCGATGGCGGCGCCATTCATCCTTTCCAGCGAGGCCCGCGCGGCGGGCACGAGCGAGAAGCTCAAGATCGGCTTCATCGGCTGCGGCGGACGCGGCTCCGGCGCCGCCAAGCAGGCACTCAAGGCCGACAGCAACGTTGAACTTTACGCAATGGCTGACGTCTTCCCGGAGAAGATCACCAACAGCCTGGAGCAATTGAAGAAGATTGCGCCGGAACAGATCAACTGTCCGCCTGAGCGGCAGTTCATCGGGCTGGACGCCTATAAGAAGGTTATCGCGAGCGGTGTGGATGTGGTCTTGCTGACGACGCCGCCGGGATTCCGGCCGCAGCAGTTCAAGGCCGCTGTCGAGGCGGGCAAGCACGTGTTCCTGGAGAAGCCGATGGCCACCGACGCCCCTGGTGTGCGGTCGGTGCTCGAATCGGTGAAGCTTGCCAAGCAGAAGAAGCTCGCCGTGGTCGCCGGCTTCTGCTGGCGCTACGATTACGCGCGACGCGAGTTCTTCAAGCGCATCCTCGGCGGGGCGGTTGGCGATCTGCGCGCACTCTACGGCTGCTACTGGTCGGGGCCGGTGAAACCCATGTCCGCTTCCGAAACGCGCCCCGCGGGCATGAGTGACGTCGAGTGGCAGTTGCGCCACTGGTATAACTTCGTCTGGACCTGCGGCGACGGTCTCGTGGAGCAAGGCTGCCACACGCTCGACAAGATCCTCTGGGCGATGAAGGACGAGCCGCCGCAGAAGTGTGTCGCTGTTGGTGGCCGGCAGGTCTCCAATCCCGGCGGCAATATTTACGATCACATCGAAGTCAACTACGTCTGGCCCAACGGCGTGCGCGCGTTCTTCGGCCACCGCCAGTTGCCCAAGAGCTACAACAAAGTCGCCGACTACATCATGGGCACCAAGGGCGTCGGCACGATTGGCGAAGGCCCCCAGCCGGAGATCACCGGCGAGAACAAATGGGTCTACAGCGGCGACAAGAACGACATGTATCAGACCGAGCACGACGAGTTCTTCGCCTCGATCCGCAAGGGCGAGCCGATTAACGACGGCGAGCGCATGGCCACCAGCACCATGTCCTCCATCATGGGCCGCATGGCTGCCTATACCGGCCAGGAAATTACCTGGGAGAAGGCCCTCAACTCCGAAGAGCGTCTCGTACCCGAAGTGCTCGACTGGAAGCAAGAGCTCCCCGTCGCCCCAATGGCGGTGCCGGGCACCACGAAGTTTTTCTAAACGTCGAGCTGCACCAATAGATCGCAGAGTGGAACGTGAAACGTGGCGCGGGAGCGGCGTTTCACGTTTCGCTCACGATCGGCGGGTCAATTCAGCCCAATTCAATAGCAATTTTTGTGTAGCCGAACTGAAGCTCCAGACCCTAGACTGTCGATAGTAATTGAATGTTATGAAACCATCTTATCTCTCCATCGGAACCATGTCTCTGGCGCTCATCTTTGCCGGCTGTGGCCAGCAAGCTGAACAAGCCAAACCAGCGGAGCAACCCAAGAAGGCAGAGCAGGCTGCGCCCGCCGCACCGGCTGCCGCCGCCAAGAAGGTGGATTTCGTCAAGGATATCCAGCCGATCATCGAGGAACAGTGTCTTGTCTGCCATCGCGCGGGCCACGCGGCCGGCGACGTGCAGCTCGACACCAAGGCCGCCGCGCTCAAGCCCAGCGGCGCCGGCAATTGCATCATCCCCGGCAACCCAGGCAAGAGCACGTTCTACACGACGGCGGTATTGCCAGCCGACGATGAAGGTTTGATGCCGCCGAAGAAGAAGGGCGGCCCCATGTCGAAGGATAAGATCGAGCTGATCAAGCTCTGGATCGAACAAGGCGCGGCGTGGCCCGATGGCGTGGTCTGCAAGATGAAGGCAAAGGCGGAGGTTGACCCCGCTGCCGAGAAGGCGTTGGAGACGACGACGGCTATCCACAAGAACATCATGGCGAAGCTCGATGTGAAGGATGCGGCGCAAATGAAGGAGTACAGCGTCACGATTCCTGGCTCGGACGTGTCCTTCTCGATGGTGCCGATCCCTGCTGGCGAGTTCACGATGGGCAGCCCCGACGGCGAAGCCGGTCACAAGCCGGAAGAAGGACCGCAGCATCAGGTCAAGATCAGCCCGTTCTGGATGGGCAAACATTTCGTCACATGGAACGAATACGAACTCTTCATGTTGCCGGAGGAGGAAAAGAAGACCCGTTCCGCGCACAAGACCGACGCCGAGGCCGACAAGGTGGCCGACGCGATCGCGCGGCCTTCCCAACCTTACGTGGATATGACGTTCGGCATGGGCCGCGATGGATTCCCGGCGATCAGCATGACGCAGCATGGGGCGTCGCAATACTGCAAGTGGCTCAGCGCCAAGACCGGCCAGTACTACCGTCTGCCGACGGAGGCGGAATGGGAGTATGCCTGCCGCGCTGGAACGAAGACGGCGTATTTCTTCGGCGATGACGCGTCGAAGCTCGGCGACTATGCGTGGTTCGCCAAGAACAGCGGCGGCGCCAGCAAGAAGATCGGCCAGAAGAAGCCGAATCCGTGGGGCCTCTTCGACATGCACGGCCTGCTCTGGCAGTGGACGCTCGACCAGCAACTGCCTTACACCAAGGATGCGCAGACCGATCCATGGGTGAAGCCCTCCAAGCCTTATCCGCACGCCACCCGTGGCGGTTCGTGGCAGAACGAGCCGGATCGTCTCCGCGCCGCGGCGCGTTACGGTTCCGATCCATCGTGGAAGGTGCAGGACCCCCAGCTGCCCAAGAGCATCTGGTATCACACCGACGCACAGTTTGTCGGCTTCCGCATCGTTCGTCCGCTCACCGTGCCGGCGCCGGAAGTGATACATGGCTACTGGCACAGCGGCGTCGAGAAGGGCGACTAAAGCCAGGCCGATAGCTACGGCTTCTCGTAGAAGTTTGCGAAGCCCGGCGACTCAAAGGTTTCGACCTTGTCGCCGGGCTTCTGCGTTATGAGCACTTCCGCGCCAGGCGTTGACGTGATCATTTCCATGCCCGCCTTCGGTCCCAGCACTCCAACGCATGTGGACAAACCGTCGGCTGTGATTCCGTCGGAAGCGATGACCACCACCTGACGATGATCGGTCAAACCAATACCGGTGCGCGGGTTGACGACGTGTGAATAGCGCTTGCCGCCGATTTCCAGGAACTGGAAGAAATCGCCCGACGTTGACAGTGCCCTGCGAGAGAGCAGCACGTAGCGCGTTTTCTCCTTCGTTTCGTCAGGCGAACTGAGCGTTGGAATGGCGATGCGCCAGCCGGTTTTGCCAGGCGGAGGATCGCTCATGGACATATTCCCGCCGCCAACCACCAGCGCGCTGGCGATGCTGTGTTTGCGCAGGACTGCAATCGCCTCGTCGACGGCGTAACCCTTGGCAATGGCGCCGAGATCGAGCCGCATGTTCGGCACGAGCAGTTTCGCAGTCTGGCGTTCCGGATCGAGTTGGATGTTCTTGTAGCCAACGGCTTTCATTGTCTCGGCAAGTGCCGCCGGGTCCGGCAACCGATGCTCGCGCCGTGCCTTGCGCCACAGCCAGACGCAGGGTCCCACCGTTACGTCGAATGCACCATCGCTCCGCCGGGAAAACTCCTGTGCCCGGGACAGCACAAACCACAACTGTTCGCTCAACGGCACTGCCTGCCCGCTGCCCGAGGTCCGGGAAAGCCGGCTCAGTTCACTATCCGGTTCGTAATCACTCATGGCGGCGTTGATTTCCTTGATCCGCCGGAACGCAGCGTTGGCCGCTTCCTCGGCCGTTTTTTCATCCGCCGCATACAACACGATTTGGAACCGCATCCCCATCTGTGGCCGGGAGAACTCGTAGCGTTCCAACGCCCGCGCCGTCGCCGGCGCGGCGCACAGCAACACGAGTAGCAGAACCGAAAAACTGGCTTGTTTCATGAGCGACTTTAGTTTCGACTTCCAGCGTTGTGCTGCAAGAGCGAAATCGCTGCCGCAGCAAAAACAGGAGAACATGTCATGGCTATTCGATTCGGCGGCCCGGTCTTTCTGAAATCCAAGGATCCTGCGGAATTGGCACGCGAGCACCGCCGGTTGGGCTATCGCGCGGCGTATTGCCCGCGGCCGGCGTTCGAAGATCCGAGTTGCGACAACCTCAAGAAAGTCGCCGAGGCGTTCGCGAAAGAGGACATCGTCATCGCCGAAGTCGGCGCATGGTGCAACGCCATGCATCCTGATGCGGCCACGCGCGAGAAAAACATCAATCTCATCATCGGGCGGCTCGATCTGGCTGACCGGCTCGGCGCGCTCTGCGCGGTGGATTACTCCGGCTCATTCAGTCCGGACCATCCAGCCGGACCTCACCCCGACGACTTGACCGAGAAGGCGTTCGACCTTGTCGTCGCCAACACACGGCGGATTATCGACACCGTCAAGCCGAAGCGGGCAAAGTTCTGCCTGGAGATGATGCAATGGGCATGGCCCGACTCGCCCGACGCCTATCTCAGGATCATCAAGGCGGTGGACCGGCCCGCGTTTGGCGTGCATCTGGACGCGACCAACATCATCAACTGTCCGCGCGCTTACTACGACACCGCCGCTGTGATCAACGACTGCATCCGAAAGCTCGGTCCGCACATCGTCAGCGCGCACGCAAAGGACGTGACGATGACGCCCGAGATGCTGGTCACGCTGCGCGAGACACGGGCAGGCACTGGCCGGCTCGACTATCGGGCGTACCTGAAAGGTCTCGCCGCGCTGCCGCAAAGTGTGCCGTTGATGCTGGAGCATCTAAAGACGGCAGAAGAATATGCCGCGGCAGCAGAGCACATCCGTGGCGTTGCGAAAGAGTGCGCGGTGAAGTTGTGAGCGGTGTGCAGCGGACCTCCCAATCCGTTGCGGAACAAATGCAGACACCCGTTCTGCCACACATTCGCGGCGTCCGCGATGTGACGCAGCGCGGCCGGCGAGCCGGTGACGGTCTTACGACCCGGTCGAGACCGAGATTTGGATTACGGCCCCGTCGTCCTGTTTGGAGGCAACCACCGTGCACTGCCGGCCTTCCTTATTGGCCGTGACCATGCTCGTGTCTCCCATGTTCATGGTGGTGCCAATCTCCCATCCCTGGCTCTTCAACTGATCCTGATAGAACTTGCCGGCATCGGTGAAGGAGGCGGCTGCGTGGAGCTGCACAATAAGTTGCTTGCCTTGTGAGGCGGCCATTTTCACGACGGCGCCTTTGTAGATGGGCACATCCTTCGGAAAGTTGTCGGGCAAAGCGACTCCTTTGTCGCCGGTCGCCATCTTGAGCTTGCCTTCCTTGGTGGTCACCTCGTAGGTGGCCTGGCCGCTTTTCTCCTCGACCTTCACTTTGCCGTCTTTGGTTTCGTAGGTGGAACTCTTGCCGCAGCCAAACGAGAGTGCGACCAGAGCGATCAGACTCATGACCATTTTCTGTGACATAAGGCGGTCTCCATATTGAGTGGTTCAGATTGACTACAGGTAACCTACACGCAAGGGTTGCCATGAGCCAATGGATTTGATGCGGGCAGGCCGGGGTCGCGTTGACTCAAATTAAAAGACACAGAAGGGGACGGGCTGAGGGGGCGACAAAGGGGCCGTGGACGCATGGAGAAAAGACACCCGACAAGGGAGGCACAGAACATCAACCGCCCGATCAAGCACGACCTGTTGCCCAAGCCCTAAGCCCGCCACGCCCGCTGGACCCGCGGCGGGCAAACCCTGTGTCTGCACGACCACTGCGACGACATCGCGTC
>CAZGGF010000078.1:0-6528 GCA_964524715.1 uncultured Verrucomicrobiota bacterium
CGCCACAGTAAAAGCGGTCCCCTTCGTTGATGACCGGAAGCAAGCAGCAAACCCAGCACCGGCTGCTGCAAAATCGAACTAAAGAGGGCGCGCCACTGCTTGCTGGGGGATTAGAATCGCCTGCTCGTTGACGCCTTCATCAAGCCATCAAACATCCCTGCAACCCCGTATGAAACTTCCATTTCATCCACGTCTTCTGATCGCGGCCTTGGCGGTACTTGCAACCTCTTGTTCGAAGACCCAAGCGCCGCCGCCAGCCCCTGTGCCAGAGGTCGCAACCATAACGGTCGCCAAGCAACGGGTCGTGCTGACGACCGAACTGCCCGGACGCACGTCTCCGTACTGCATTGCGGAAATACGTCCCCAGGTCAACGGGCTCATATTGAAACGTCTGTTCACTGAAGGGTCCGACGTCAAAGCCGGCCAGGAGCTTTACCAGATAGACCCCGCTCCCTTTCAGGCGGTGCTGGACAATGCCAAGGCGGCTCTCGGCCGTGCAGAGGCCCACCGGCCCGCCCTTCAGTTGAGGGCGGAGCGCTACAAGCAAGCGCTCTCCGAACAAGCCGTCAGCCGGCAGGATTTCGACGATGCGGATTCGGCGTTGAAACAGGCTGAAGCCGATATCCAGTATTACAAAGCCATGGTCGAGACAGCGCGCATCAATCTCGGATATGCCCGGGTCGTCTCGCCCATCACCGGCCGTATTGGGACATCCTCGGTGACGGACGGCGCCATCGTAACGGCGTATCAACCCGTGGCCCTCGCCACCATCCAACAACTGGATCCCATTTATGTGGATGTGCGCCAATCCACGACGGAACTGTTGCAATTGCAGCGCCGCATGGAAGCCGGACAACTCAACCGCAATGTGACGGACCTGAAACAGGTGCAGGTGATCCTGGGCAACGGCGTGACGTATCCCTTGGAAGGGACGTTCCAGTTCCGCGACGTTTCGGTGGACCCGACCACCGCAACTGTGACTTTGCGCATGGTCTTCCCCAATCCCAAGGGAGTTCTGCTGCCGGGCATGTTCGTCCGTGTGTTGCTGAAGGAAGGCGTCAACGAGCAGGCGATTCTAATCCCCCAGCAAGCAGTGGCGCGCGATCCCAAGGGCAATCCCGTGGTCATGATTGTGGATAGCAACGGCAAGGTCGAACAGCGGAAGCTTGGCCTTGATCGGGTCATCGGCGACCAATGGCTCGTTTCTTCAGGTCTCGCGCCCAATGACCGTGTGATCGTGGAGGGCATCCAAAAGGCGCGGCCCGGCGCCACAGTAAAAGCGGTCCCCTTCGTTGATGACCGGAAGCAAGCAGCAAACCCAGCACCGGCTGCTGCAAAATCGAACTAAAGAGGGCGCGCCATGTTATCGAGATTCTTCCTGAATCGTCCCGTTTTTGCCTGGGTCATCGCCGTCATCCTGATGGTGGCGGGTTGCCTGGCAATCCACAATCTGCCGATCGCGCAGTACCCCCCCATCGCGCCTCCGTCCATCGCGATTACGGCCTTCTATCCCGGGGCGTCGGCGGAAACGGTTGAAAACAGCGTCACGCAGATCATCGAGCAGAAGATGACCGGTTTCGACATGATGCTCTATCTGTCGGCCACCAGCGATTCGTCCGGCCAATCCCGCATCGAGTTGACCTTCGCGCCGGGAACAGACCCGGACCTCGCCTGGGCCCAGGTGCAGAACAAGCTCCAGCTAGCCATGGCAAACCTGCCGGAGGTGGTGCAGCGCCAGGGCGTCAAGGTGAGCAAATCCACCCGCAATTACCTGATGATTGTGGGCCTCATCTCGGAAGACGGCAGCATGGACGGGAATGATTTGCGCGACTATGCGCAATCGAACCTTGAGAAGGTGCTCTCGCGCGTGCCCGGAGTGGGTGAAGTGGAAAACTTCGGCAGCCAGTATGCCATGCGAATCTGGCTGAACCCCGACAAACTGACCGATTACCAGATGACGATGGCGGATGTCATCGCGGGACTGAAGGCGTACAACGTGGAAATCTCTGCGGGCCAGTTTGGCGGCGCTCCAGCGACGGAGGGGCAACGGCTGAATGCAGCCATCATCGTCCAGAACCTGCTCAAGACGCCCGATGAGTTTGCCTCCATTCCCCTGCGCACCAACCCGGATGGCTCCATCGTGCGAATCAAGGACGTGGGACGAACGGAGCTGGGCACCGAGGCCTACGACGTAGTGGCTCTCTACAACGGCATGCCTTCGGCCGCGATGGCCATCCGGCAGTCGGCAGGGGCCAACGCCTTGGAAACAGCGGACAATGTCCGGAACAAGCTGAAGGAGATGAGCGATTTCTTCCCCACAGGCATGAAGGTCGTTTATCCCTACGACACAACGCCGTTTGTCGAGGTGGCAATCGAAGAGGTGGTCAAGACATTGTTCGAGGCAATCGGACTGGTGTTCCTGGTGATGTACCTGTTCATGGGCAACATGCGGGCCACCCTGATTCCGACCATCGCGGTGCCAGTGGTAATTCTCGGAACGTTTGCGGTGCTGGGGCTGTTTGGTTTCTCAATCAACATGTTGACCATGTTCGCCATGGTGCTGGCCATCGGCCTGTTGGTGGACGACGCCATCGTGGTCGTGGAGAACGTGGAACGCATCATGAGCGAAGAAGGTCTTCCGCCGTTTGAGGCCACGCGCAAATCCATGGACCAGATTACCAGCGCCTTGATCGGCATCGGGCTGGTGCTTTCGGCCGTGTTCGGACCCATGGCTTTCTTCACCGGCTCCACCGGCGTCATCTATCGCCAGTTCTCCGTGACCATCATCGCTTCCATGTTGCTCTCCGTGGTGGTGGCCCTGGTGTTGACCCCCGTGCTGTGCGCCTCGCTGCTCCGGCCCATTTCCAAGGGACATGAACCCGCTGAGGCGAGCGTCTGGTTTCTGCGGCCATTCTTCCGATGGTTTGACCGCATGTATTTCCGGACCCGGGACTGGTATGTCCGCCGGGTGGGCCAATCGCTGGTTCACAAAGTCCGCTACCTGCTGGTTTTCGTCGCAATCGTTGTCGCCATGGGTTGGCTGTTTCAACGGATGCCAAAGGCTTACCTGCCGGATGAAGACCAGGGCATCCTGATGGTGCAAACGCTGCTCCCGGCCAACGCGACCCTGGAACAAACCGAACGGATCATGCTGGATGTTCAGAACTTCTTCCTGCACGACGAAGAACGCGCGGTGGCAAACGTCCTGACAGTTTCGGGCACCAGTTTTTCCGGTCGCGGCCAGAACTCGGGTCTGGCGTTCGTCAGGATGAAAGACTGGAAGCTGCGTGATAAGCCAGACTTGAAGGTAAGCGCCGTGGCTGGGAGAGCCATGGGCCGGTTCGCCCGCATCCGGAATGCGATGGTGTTTGCCTTCGCGCCACCCGCGGTGATCGAGTTGGGTCAGGCCAAAGGGTTCGACTTTCAGTTGCTGGACAGGAGTGGTCTGGGTCACGCCGATCTGATGGCAGCCCGGAATCAGCTCCTCGGCATGGCAGCGAAAGACCCGGCACTGACGAAGGTCCGACCCAACGGGCTGGAGGACGTGCCCGAATACCGGGTCGATGTGGACTGGGAGAAAGCCGGGGCATTGGGCGTGCCCATCTCCTCGATTCACACCACGATCTCGGCGGCGTTCGGCAGCGCGTATGTCAACGACTTCATCCAAGGCGGCCGGGTGAAGCGGGTATACGCACAAGCTGACGCGCCCTATCGGATGCTGCCCACGGACCTTGAGAAACTCTATGTACGTAACAGCCAGGGCAAGATGGTCCCGTTCTCGTCTTTTGCTTCGGGCCACTGGACGTCCGGTTCGCCAAAGCTCGAACGGTTCAATGGTTTTCCGTCCATCAACATCTTGGGTGAATCGGCGGCAGGAAGAAGTTCCGGCGAAGCCATGCAAGCCATGGAAGGCTTCGTCAAGAAACTGCCGCGAGGCATTGGTTTCGACTGGACTGGATTGTCCTATCAAGAACGGATGGCGGGCTCCCAGGCGGCTCCGCTCTATGCCTTCTCCATCCTTGTGATCTTTCTCTGCCTGGCAGCTTTGTATGAAAGCTGGCCCATCCCCATCTCAATCCTGCTGGCGCTGCCCTTGGGTGGCATCGGCGGCATGATCGGCTCGACGCTCCGGGAATTGCCCAACGACGTCTATTTCCAGATCGGGCTGTTGACCACGCTGGGTTTGACCACCAAGAACGCCATTCTGATCGTCCAGTTCGCCAAAACCCGAGTGGAGGAAGGAATGGGGTTGATCGACGCGACATTGGAAGCGGCGAAACTGAGGATGCGTCCCATCGTCATGACCTCGCTGGCCTTCGGGTTCGGCGTTCTGCCGCTGGCTCTTGCAGATGGAGCGGGCGCGGGAGCACAAAGGGCCATCGGCACCTCCGTGCTGGGAGGCGTGGTGACTTCCACGTTCCTGGTGACCCTCTTCGCGCCACTCTTCTATGTGATCATCCAGAAGACCTTTGGCAAAAAGCGACAAGTGAACACGGCAACGCCTTCCGGGCATGCCGAGTCAGATCCATTGGCGGATCACTAAAATGAACAAGAACGTTTTGCTTCTATTATTTCTGGTGTTGGTTGGAATAGCCGTCCTGGCAACTGGCTGCACCCTGGCCCCGGACTATGCCCGGCCGGCAGCGCCGATTCCAACTGCGTGGCCAACCGGCACGGCATACGAAACTACTGGCGTGTCCACCAACGCTCCACAGGCCGTGGACGTGAAATGGCGGAACTACTTCACCGACGCGAAACTTCAGAAGGTCATCGCACTGGCGCTGACAAACAACCGCAACCTGCGGCTGGCCGCGTTGAACGTCGAATACACCCTGGCGATATACGGCATCCGCCGAGCCGAGTTGTTGCCAACGCTTAGTGCCTTTGCCAGCGGGAGCAGACGACGGGTCCCTGCCGATCTCTCAAGCAGCGGGAACAGGCAGATTTCGTCACGCTACGATGCCAACCTCGGTGTGGCATCCTGGGAAATCGATTTCTTCGGCCGCATCCGCAGCCTGAAAGACCGCGCTCTGGAGGAGTACATGGCCTCAGAGCAAGCCCGCCGCAGCACTCAACTGCTGCTGGTGGCTTCGGTGTCTCAAACGTACCTGACAATGGCCGCGGACAAGGAGAGCCTCAAGCTGGCCGAGACCACCCTGGAGGCACAACAGGGAACCTATAATCTGGTCAAGAAACGCCGCGAACTTGGCCTCGCGCCCGAGTTGGACCTTTTCCGGGCTCAAACGCAGGTGGATACCGCCCGCGGAGATGTGGCCCGCTTCACGCAACTCATCGCGCAGGACAAGAACGCCCTGGACCTGTTGGTCGGTTCCCCTACTCCGCCAGAGCTTCTGCCCGGGCAACTGGCCACCGTCACGCCGCCCAGGGAAATCAGCACAGGCGTTTCCTCCGAGGTGTTGTTGCGCCGGCCAGACGTGCTTCAGTCGGAAGATCAACTCAAGGCGGCCTATGCCGACATCGGCGCGGCCCGGGCGGCGTTCTTCCCCCGTATCAGCCTGACCACCGCCTTCGGCACTGCGAGCAGCCAACTCTCCGGGCTCTTCAAGGCCGGCTCCGGCGTGTGGAGCTATGCGCCGGAGATTGTGATGCCGATCTTTGACGCCCGCACGTGGTCCGCTCTCAAGGCAACCAAAGTGCAGCGGGAAATGGTCGTGACCCAATACGAAAAGGCGATTCAAAATGCATTCAAGGAAACGGCCGACGTACTGGCCGTTCGCGGCACCGTGGACGACCAGATAGAGGCGCAGCAATCCTTGGTTCATGCCAATGCCGAGACCTATCGCTTGTCCAATTTCCGCTACACCATGGGAATTGACAGCTATCTCAGCGTCCTGGATGCGCAACGGTCCCTGTATTCGGCGCAACAGGGACTCGTTACACTGAATCTGACGAAACTTTCCAACGATGTGAGACTCTACGCCGTGCTGGGCGGCGGTTGGGAGGCCGACAAACCACTTATTCCGGAGGCCGCGAAAGCAGCACCTGAAGAACCGAAGAAGAATTGATACACTGATCCACGCACTGAGAAGAATACCCAAGAATACTGAGACTGGTTTATGAACGAGTCCCATGCCGAACCACAAGTTGGAGATGTTACTGGAAAAACAACAGCAACACCTCGAGCCCGGCTCGACGAGGCAATCGCCAACGCCAATCAATGGCTGGCACGCGAACAACTGGAAGAAGGCTTTTGGGTGGGCATGCTGAAGTCCAATTGCTGCATCGAGGCGCAATGGATTCTGGCCATGCACTTTCTGGGTATCAAAGACGATCCCAAGCACGCGGGAGTGCTCCGTGCCATTTTGCCGGAGCAGCTGCCTGATGGTTGCTGGGAAGTGTACAATGACGCCGCGGCAGGCAACATCAACTCCACGGTGGACTGTTACACCGCCCTGCGTTGTTCGGGGTACAAGGTTGATGACGAGCCGGTGCGCACGGCGCGGGAGTGGATATTCTCCCACGGCGCTCTGAAAAAAGTCCGCAACTTCGCCCGCTTCTGGCTGGCTT
>CAZGGF010000079.1:0-3157 GCA_964524715.1 uncultured Verrucomicrobiota bacterium
GCTCCAGCCACAAGCGCAAACAGCAGCAGCGAAGCGATGTATCTTCTCATGTCTATTCTCCTGCCATCTCAGCTCAAATCATACATGACCTCGTCCACACATTGAAGTTCGATGACAGCACTGTGTCACAAGACGAGTGGATTCGAGATTGTGTCGCCTCCGCCAACCGTTTACGGTGATTTTCATGAGAGTCATCTTCTGGCGTTGCACTATCGTTCTATTAGCACTTGCAGCCACGGTGCCTGCGCGGGCAGCCGAGTTGCCGGTATTGTCGAATTCAGCGAAACCGTTCAGTTTCGTCGTACTCGGTGACGTGCATTACAAACGGCCGCAGTTCGAGTTCAGCCAGGTCATTGCCGGCATCGCCAGCAGCATCAAGGATTGCCAGCCGCCCGTCGCGTTCGTCTGCCAAACTGGCGACATTGCCGAAGGCGGCACCTACGGTGTGAAGGATGGCAAGCGAGTGTTCCGTCAGGCCAGCTACGACGAAATGAAGGAGGAGCTGACGTTCGCTCTGAAGGACGTTGCAGAGAAGTTCCGGCTGCCATTTTTCATTGCCGTGGGCAATCACGACAAGCATGGCGGCGGCAAGGCGTTTCCAGAGGTGGCACTGCCGTTTCTGTCGCGTGAGCTGGGCGTGGCGGTGACGCAGAATTGTTACGGGTTTCGTTACGGCAACGCATGCTTCGTTTTTCTCGACTACGGGGCGGCGGACTTCGCCGCACAACAGAAGCTTGTCGAGGAATTGCTTACGAGCGCCCGTGCCGCCGGCGCCCGCCACATCTTCATGTTTGCGCACTACCCTCTGTGGACCCTTGTCCGGCCGGGATTCAGCAATCAGCGTTTCACCGATTCGCTGCTGCCCGTCTTCAAACAGTTCCCGGTGGACGCTTTTTTCTGCGGCCATACTCACAACACGTCGGCGTGGGTGCGACGGTTCGAAGGCGCCACCCTGACGCAAATTCAAGGTGCCGCCTGCACAACCAGCACGACGCTGGTGCCGATGGAAGAACGCCGCACGCTGATGATCCCAAGGGATGAGATGAGTTACTATTGGGGTTATCTCGCCAGCCTGCCAGCCGGCTTGTTCCTCGTAACGGTGGACGATGAGCGCGTGTGCGTGCAGTACCGCTCCGGAGCGAAGGTCATCCGCGAGTTTGAGTGGCGCAAGCCGGGCCATATCACGGACATCAAGAAACCCCAGCCGCTCCCACCAGCGACCGTGACGGAAGCGGCCCTCAAGCAAGTGACTGCCGCGACGCTGGCACTGTGTTCGTGGGCCGAGGACGGGGCGGAGATTGGCGTCTCGCTCAACGGCGAACGTGTCGCCACGTCGCAGCTCGGCGCGACAATGCGCAACAGCAACGCCTTCGCAGGCGAAAAACGGATCTCGATTCCAAAGGAGAAGCTGAAACTGTTGCGACTCACCAATGAAGTGACGCTCGATAACCCGGGTCGCGCCATTTTCGGTGTGGGTCACGCATATTTGGAAATCAGGCTTGCAGATGGCCGCATCGCTCGCACCGCCATTTCGCCACGGTTTCTTTTCTCAGCGACGCAAGCGGAGGGTCAATCAAACCGCAAGACCGAAGGATGGAAGATCATTCCACCCGACGCTCTCATCTCGGTCAGCCTTGGCCAGCCACTCGGACCGATGAGGCTCGCATTTCCTGCAAACGCGAAATAACCCCGGTGGTCACGCCTTCTGGCCGGTCAGTTCCTCCAGGAACACACGCGCCTTCTTCGCCTCGGCGGCGAGCGCGGGCAGGTCGCCTTTCTCCAGACACTCGACGATGAGCGGGCCTCTGGTAAAGCCGCCCTTCTTAAGGTTGGCCATGACAGCCTTGAAGTTCACCATGCCGGTGCCGGGCGTGAGCGCGACATCACCAGTGTAGGGGCTCTTCTTCTTGGCCGGCGCGGCGGTGTCTTCCTTCATGGGCCGGTAATCCTTGACGCTCATGCCAACCACGAGACCGTCCACGGTCGCGGAGTCCTGCACCGGATCGAGCGCGGCGTTGGAATAGAAGAAGATATTGCCGGGATCATACCAGAGGCCGAAGTTCTTCTTGCCGACCAACTCGACGATCTTGCGGCATTGCGCGCCGGTGGAGTTGCTGCCGCCGTGCGGCTTGACGCTAAGGACGACGCCTTTCGTGACGGCATAGTCGCACGCCTCGACGACGGCCTTGTAATAGACCTCGTGGAGCTTCGGGTTGCCCGTGCCGCCAACCATCAGTTGCGTCGTGCCACACGCGACACAGTTGTCTATGAGCTTCCTCAAATCCGCGACGCCGGCTTCGAGCGACTTCTCCACCGCGAACCCGCCGCCCCAAAGCGACGCCACTTTCAGCCCGCGTTTCTTGCACTCCTCGCCCACTGCGTGAGCTTCCTCAACGGTGGACGCGACAGCAATGACGAGATGGTTCATGGTGTTGGTCGTCATCAATCCGGCATACTTGAAGCCGGCCCCGGCGATGGCATCGAGCGCCACGCGCCAGTCATGCTCACCCCACGGCCGTGTGTAGCAGCCGATCTGATACCCGCCACCGCCGGCGGTGTTGGTGGTGCCACATGACGTGGCAAAGGTCGCCGCGACGGCGCCAAGGAATTGACGACGGTTGAGTTGAGAGGAGGAAGTGCGAGGTGTCTTCATAATTGCTCGTGCAAGGTTGTTGGTGACGCGCGCAGACTACGCCGGCAACCGTGCCGAGCCAAGCCAAGACTACGGCCGCTTCTCCACAGGAGCGATGGACAGGACCGGCGGATTCGCCAGTGTCATCGTACGCCGCAAGGTTTCCATCGTCTTGGCGATGTTCGCTTTGCCATCGAGCACGCCTCCAAAGACCATGAAGTGCGCCGCGCCGCCTGCGCCTTCAACACCGACGCCCCCCATGCCGCCGCCGGGGCCGGCGCGGTGCGTAGCGGTTTCGTCAGGCGTGATGCAGGAGATCGTCAAGCCGTCAGAGCGGAACTTCGCGCCCCACGTTGTCTTCGGCTCCGCCTCGCTCACCTCCCCGGGCTTTGGCAAACCGCCAGTCCTGCCATTGGAGAAACAGAACTGGCCGGGCATCTTGCAGGAAGCGGACATAAGGTCGGCGCTGTCAAAATTCCAGCAGTAACTCACGGGCTGGCTCAACTGCATCTCGCACCACGGCTG
>CAZGGF010000080.1:0-4817 GCA_964524715.1 uncultured Verrucomicrobiota bacterium
AGCGGCCACTCGTGTCCGGGCTTCTAACGCTCTGCGTGGCTGGTGGATGGGTTGTGGCGGCGTTTTGGCTGTTGCGCTCATGTAACCTGTGGATCGAATTGGTGGCGCCGATGATCGTGCTGTTGCCGATGTTCGCGGTAATGTCAGCCTACCGGTTCTTTATTGAGGAACGCGACAAGCGGTTCATCAAGAAAGCGTTTCGCCATTATCTAAGCGGACGTGTCATGGAGCAGGTGTTGGTGAACCCGGACATGTTGAAGCTCGGTGGCGAGCGACGCACCCTCACGGTGCTGTTTAGCGACGTGCGCGGTTTCACGACCTTCTGCGAGAAGAACCCACCTGAGACGGTTGTTCCATTGCTCAATGAAATCATGGGGGCGTTGTCAGTGCCAATCAGGGAACATGACGGGACGCTCGACAAGTATATGGGCGATGCCATCATGGCATTTTGGGGCGCGCCAATCCCGCAGAGGGACGATCATGCATTGCGCGCGGTGCGTTGCGCGTTGGGAATGCAGGCAGCCATGCGGCGGATAGCCGAGGAGAAAACTGCGCATGGCCTGAAGATGCTGAGGATGGGCATCGGCATCAACAGCGGCGACATGACGGTCGGAAACATGGGTTCGACCGAGCTATTCGACTACACCGTCATCGGTGACGAAGTGAACCTCGGTGCGCGATTGGAGTCCGAGACACGCAAGTGGGACGCTGACATTATCATCAGCGAGACCACCTACGAATTGGTGAAAGATCACATTCAGTGCGAGCGGCTGGGAGAGACAACGGTGAAGGGCAAGGCCAAGCCGGTGACGATCTACAAGGTGGTGGGGCCGAAGGAAATCGGCTCGCAGTCAAAGCCTTCTTAATTATCTGGCGCTGAGAGTTGTGCTGAAAGATGAGGGGACATTGCGAAGATCAGATGGCACGGACCTTCTTCCATTCCGCCTCCAAGTGGCGGCGACGAATCCAGTCGGTCAATGCCTCGCGTTCCATCTGATCGCCCGATACGGCGAGCATGGCGCGGATGTCGCGCAGGTGTTTGTCGGAGCCGCCTTCGCGAAAATACTCCAACTTGCGAACGATGACGTATTCAGGCGGTGCCACAATGATAGGCTCGTTCCGATATTCCAGCCGTCGGGAATGGCGAAACGCCCATGTGTTGAATTCGTCGCGACCTGCGGTGTAGAAGTCCGCTTTGAACCCCGTGTCCGTGTGAATCACATTAAATTGGCCTTCTTCCGGTCTGGAAATTTCAGCGGCAATCACAGCGGCTGGGGGGACGTAAAACTCCGGCGATGGGAAGACCTGCGGCAGTCGTGCAATGTCGGCCTCTTGGAAGAAGGCGACAAAGTCCACGTCGTTCGTCAGACGCGGCTCGCCGTAGAGTATCGCTGCCACGCTGCCGCTGACGATGTAACGAATTCCCAACCGGTTCAGCGGGCGCACGAACAACAGGGAAAGCTCAGGTTCGGGCATTGGAGAAAATCCGTGTGACTTCGCGCGCTACTTGTTCGGCCGACCAATCGGCGTGCTGTGCGCGCAGCCACGCGGATTTCATAGTGCGCGCCGTCCAATACAGCCCTTCCGCCAAAGCCAGCCGGCGCTCCGGGGTCATGCGGCGGTAGATTGCGAATTGTTCGGCACTGGTTTGTTCATCCGCAAGCATGGCAGAAATGTGCGCCGGAAAATCCAGCCAGGCAAGCTCTTTGATTCTGGCGGTTCCTGCGACCTCGTCAGATCGCGTTCGCGTCGAACGAGTCCTTCGTGTCCTTGTCCCAGCCGTCCCAGAGGAAGGCGAAGTCCTTGCCGTCAGCGATGAGGCGGAGGGCGTAACGGACCTGCTCCTCGTAGAACTCGCAGAACGCGCCGGTATGCTTCATGCCACCGTTCATCTCGTGGGCTTCGGCAGGGCAGGGCGATCCGCAGAAGTGACGGATGGCGCATCGATTGCACGGCTCGATCTCTTCCACCTTCCTGCCTGTGACCATGGCGAATGGTTCGCTGGCGAGTACCTTCGGGATTGCGTCCTTGAAGAGGTTGCCACCCTTGAACCGTGGCACACCGATGAACTCGCTGCATGGGAACATGTCGCCATTGGGCGCGACGGCGAAGAAACAACGACCTCCGCCGCAAGGCGAGATGTCGCACATGAGTCGCCGTGCGGTGGGCGCAATGATGCCGACAAGGATATTGGCGAAGTTGGCAACGATGAGCTTGCGCCCCGTTTTTCGATATAGCTCGTAGGTCCGATCCAGCGCGGCAGTGAAGTATCTGGCGGCGTCAGCGTCGCGAGGCTTCACCTTGCGCGAAGCGGGCAGGGTGCAGCGGAGGATGTTCAACATGCAAGCCGGCACCTCCTGCTGGTGGAAGAAGTCCACGATCTTGACGAGGTGCCGCATGTTTTGCGTCGTGACAGTGCAGATGACGTTATAGCCGGGGTAGCCGCGCAGTTTGTCCATCGCGCGGGTGACATGCTCGAACGCGCCGCGGCCCTCCCATGTCTGGCGCGTGCGATTGGCGATGCGCGCTTCGTGGCCGTCGAGCGAGAGACCAATGCCCACACCGCGCGAGGTGAGAAAATCAATCGCGCTGTCGTCGAGGAGCGTGGCGTTGGTCTGGACGCCGAAGCGGAAGTTGTTGCCGAACTGCTCAATGCCGGCGAAAACGGCTTCACGGTTCAGGAGCGGTTCAGAACCGTGGAAAACGATTTGCGGCAGGCGGCCTTTGGGAACGGTTGTCTTGAAATAGTCGCGCAAGCGGGCGAGCGCGTCGAGCAACTGCGCGGTGGACATCTGGGGACCGCTGCGGCGCATCGGTTCCGGAATGTAACAGTAAGTGCAGTTGAGATTGCAGCGCGCGGTTGGGTTGAAATAAACCGCGGAAGGTTTCAGGCCGAATCGGAGCATCCGCATCTCCTTGGCGAACTGGGCGGACTTCTTCCGATAGGCGCGGAGCAGGGGACTGTCGTTAAGCGCGTCGCCGAGCTGATCGCGCCGGACCAAAGACCAGAACGCGGTATCGGGATCCACCAGGGCAATGTGGGTGGCGTGGCCGATCTCGACGGGTTGGAGCGTCGGGCCGTGGCCCGTGTTGACGAAGCGGCCCCGCGCAGGAGCCGCTTCGCCAACAACCTTGGAAATGCTGTCGGTCTTCATCACTTGGACTTCTTGTCCATCAGGATGTAGTGCGACAGGCCCGTGCCTTCGGCTTTGCAGCACTTCCGGCGGGCGATCACGTCTTTGAGTTGTTTGCTTGCGACTGTCTTCTTCATCGTTCGTTCCTTTCGTTGCTGGACCAAAACAAAAAAGGCTCCGACAGACCACGCGGGTCCATCGGAACCTTTTTCCATCAGATTCCATTATGTTGCGGCCGTATCAGCAGGTCTTCTGGCTTTCGGATCAACCGCTCGATCACGGCCTTCCCGTCCCTCACAGGACAGTGGCTGGCTTTTCGCCCAGTGACCGGCGTCCCCGATTACAGCGGCGGGACCGCCACGGCATCAAACCGTGTTCCGGGATGCTGAACTTCGGCAACGTATTTATCAGCGCCGGTGGACGGATGGAAGAAAAAACTCCGGCCGGTAGCGGAAAAAGGATTGTTCCCTGCATGGCTTTCTCCTAGTTTGAGCGCACTCGTTTTCGTCACTGGAAAGGAAACGTAATGGCACCTATTCATCTCGGCGTTATTGATTACGTTGTCATGGCGATCTATGTGTTCGCCATTCTCGGCATTGGCTGGACGCTGGCGCGTTTCATGAAAACGTCGTCGGACTTCCTCACGTCCGCGCGTTCCATCCCGACCTGGGTGACCGGGTTGGCGTTCATTTCTGCGAACCTCGGCGCGCTGGAGCTGGTGGGCATGGCGGCCAGCGGCGCGAAATACGGCATCGCCACGAGCCACTTCTACTGGGTGGGGGCGATTCCAGCGATGATCTTCCTGGCGGTGTTCATGATGCCGTTCTACTACGGCTCCAAGGCGAGATCGGTGCCGGAATACCTGAAAATGCGCTTCGACGAGCGCGTTCGCGCGTTGAACTCCGTGGCGTTTGCCGTGATGACGATTTTCGCTTCCGGCATCTCGATGAACGCGCTGGCGAAGTTGCTGAACCAGTTGCTCGGCTGGAATTATCACATGGCGTTGTGGATCTGTTCCGGCGTCGTGCTGCTCTACGTGTTGAAAGGCGGGTTGACCTCGGCGATCTACACGGAGGTGTTACAGTTCTTCATGATCGTCCTCGGTTTCGCCCCTGTTGTTTATCTCGGTCTCAAGGACGTTGGCGGCTGGCATGCAATGAACCAGTCGCTGCAAACCGTCGCCACCAATCCGGCCGCGATGAACCTCAAGGAAGGCGGGACGCAATACGCGGCCAACGCATGGACAAGCGCATGGCAGCCTTTGCTCGCCGGTCCGCAGAACAATCCGATGGGTGTGGATTGGTTCGCGATGGTGTTCGGTCTCGGCTTTGTCCTGAGCTTTGGTTACTGGTGCACCAACTTCCTCGTTGTGCAGCGCGCGATGGCCGCGAAAAACATGACCGCGGCCCGCAATACCCCGCTCGTTGCCGCGGTGCCGAAGATGCTGTTCCCGTTCCTCGTCATCGTGCCCGGCATGATCGCCGTCGCGCTGACCTCGATGCCGAACAAGGATTATCGCATTCCTCCGCCGATTGTTTCGCAGGAGAACTATACGAAGGCCGTTGAGCTGGTGAAACAAGCCAAGTCCTCTGATTCGGCCGCTGCGTCCATCGCTGTCGCCAAGGCGCGGGGTGTCAAAGTCAGCAGCGAAAAAGTCAGCACGCTGATCGCCGATAATGCAAA
>CAZGGF010000081.1:0-2064 GCA_964524715.1 uncultured Verrucomicrobiota bacterium
CACACTCGTCGCGTCGGTCCAGAAGACGCGTGGCGTGGTGACAGTGGAGAACCAGAACATCCTCGGCGGCCTCGGCGGCGCGGTGTGTGAGGTTTTGTCCGAGCAATGCCCAACGCGTGTCACCCGGCTTGGCGTTCCGAACCAGTTCGGTGAAGTGGCGAGTGAGCAATACCTCTTCGACAAACACGGTTTCGGCCCTAAACACATCGCCGACGCGTGCCGGCGGATGGCGGCGGGCAGGAAATCGAAGGGAGCATAAGATGAACATCGCCGTTGGCTCGGTTGTGAAAGGCTTCAAGCTCAAGGAAGCGATCAAGGCGCACTTGCAGGCGCACGGCCACACCGTGATTGATGTCGGTTGTCCGGACACGGCGCAGTTCTGCAAGTTCCCCGCCGTCGGCCAGCGCATCGCGCACGCGCTGAATTCCGGCAAAGCCGAACTGGCCATCAACTGTTGCGGCAGCGGCACGGGCGCAAGCATCTCGGCGGGCAAGTTCAAGGGCGTTTGCGCCGTGAGTTGCGAGTCCGAGAAGACCGCGCGGCTGGCTCGCGTGGTCAACGACTCCAACTGCCTGTGCATGGGAGAAGATGTGGTCACGCCGGAGTTGGCCTGCCGGATGGCCGATGTGTTTGTGGAAGCGCGCTTTCAGGATGCGCCGGCCGTGCCGGAGCCGGTGCGCGCGTTTTGGCGGGAAGCGCGCGACGAGCTGATGGCCCGCAGCGCCGACAGTGCGGCGCGTGACCTGGAGTTCTTGAAGAAACCATGACGGAGCTTGCCGTCTTTGCAGCCATCGCGAGCCTGGGCATGCTGGTACAGTCCACCGTGGGCTTTGCCGGCTCGCTGGTGGCCATCCCGTTGTTTGCGCTCTTCATGTCACCGCGTGAAGCGGTGCCGGCATATTGTTTTACAATGCTGGCGGTGAACCTCTTTCTGGTATGCGAGGGCCGCCGTCACGTCGAATGGCGCGCTGTGCGCAGGTTACTCATCGGGGGACTGCCGGGCGTCCCGATCGGCGCATACGCTCTCAAACACCTGCCCGTCCACATCATCGGCGCAGCCATCAGCATCATCACCCTCGTGTTTGGCATTCTCTTTCTCGCGCGAGTGCGAGTCCGGTTTCCCGTGCATCCGGCGACGGAACCCACCGTCGGCCTGCTCAGCGGCATCCTCGGCGGCAGCATCTCGGAGTCGGGACCGCCCGTGGTTGTCTATGCCTTGTCGCGTGAGTGGGCGAAGGATGTTTTCCGAAGCTCGTTGCTGGCCTACTTCCTTTGTCTCGCGGTGACCGCCGCCGCGAGCTACACCGCGCTCGGCATGGTGAACAGCCGCTTGTTGTTGCTGTCAGCCGCGGCACTGCTGCCGGCGCTGGCGACGGCGCATTTGGGCTTGTGGCTGAAAGAGCGAACCAATGAGCACAACTTCCGGCTCGCGGTGCTGGTCACGGTCATCGCCGTGGGCATCACCGGACTGGTGAAGTATCTCCGCTTCTAGAAGTGCGGGAACCGGAGCAGAACAGGTTGTCGCCTCTCACTCAGGATTGCGGCTTCTTCGGCGCAGACTGCCGGGCGACCGGCCCAGCAGCCGCTTGAACGTGTGCGACATATGGGCCTCGTCCGCGAAACCTGTCTGGCTGGCGACGCTTTTCAGCGGCAGCGTGGTGTGAAGAATCAAGTCGCGAGCGGCCTCCATCCGCATATTCGCGAGGGCGTGCATCGGGCTTTCACCGGCGGCTTTCTTGAACGCTCGCGCAAAGTAGCAGCGGTTCAGCCCGGTCGCGCGAGCGAGTTCCTCAAGCCCGAGCGGCCGCTCCAGGTTCTCCCGCATGAACCGCCTCGCCCTCACGATCATGTCGGGAGCGTCGTCGGCGCAAAGCCGGTTGAACTCAAGCAGCACACTGCGGCCCAACAGGTCGGCCACCGGGTCATTGTCAATCATCCCACCGGGCGTCGAATCGAGCATCCACATGAGCTGATGGCGGAGACGGCCGAGGCTGTCGTACTGCACAAGTTTGCCAACGTCCCATTTCAGGACTTCCCCGGTCCACGCCATGCCGATCACTTCAA
>CAZGGF010000082.1:0-1602 GCA_964524715.1 uncultured Verrucomicrobiota bacterium
CGCCGCGCAAGAAATGCTGCAGAAGAACCCGGACATCACTGGCATCTTCGCGTTGACACCCGAAATACTGGTCAGCGCGGCCCGCGCGGTAAAGGCCGGCAACCGGAAGCGTTTCGTCACGGGAATGGGGCTGCCCAGCAGCGCGCGCACCTTCGTGAAGGCCGGCATTGTACCGTCGTTTGTAATGTGGAATCCGGCGGACCTCGGTTACTTCACGGTGCAGGCCGCCGTGCAAGCCGCCAAGGGTGAGTTGCGCAATGACAGTACCCAGTTGGTTATCACCAGCACAGAGGTTGTCAACGGCGTAACCCGGACGAAAACAGTCCAGCGAGCGATCAAGAATCGCGAGATTCTGCTCGGCGAGCCTCTGATCGTTACGGCTGCGGAAGTGGACCAGTTCGACTTCTGAAGTAGCCGGCGTCAATCACTCAACGGCTGGCGTGTTGTGAACGCCCCTTGAATCAGCCGCACTTCACCTGCCATTCCCGCCTCGTCCATGTAAACCTCCACGACATCAAAACGGATTGGGATGCGCGGATTGCCGAGCAACCGCAGGTATTCGCGAGCACAACTGGCAAGATGTTGCTGCTTCTCGCGATTCACGGCATCCGCTGCCGCACCGTACCGGTCGCTGCCGCGCGTCTTCACCTCCACGAATGCCAGCACCTCACCGTCGCGCGCCACGAGATCAATCTCGCCGTGTTTGCCATGGAAGCGGCTCGTGAGGATCTTGTAGTCGCGCTGTCTCAAGTAGCACGCCGCAGCCTGTTCACCACGCTCACCTTTGACGAGATGAGCCGGCACATCGGTCTTCGTGTGGTCCCAGAGACGCCGCCACCAATCGAGCATGACCGGATGATGCCGTTCAAGGCTTGGCGAATCGAGCAGATTCAGCGGCGGACGCGGAGCCCGTTGTTGCTCGTGGCCAGTCGGTCGCTCAAGACCGCCGATCAGTGGCGGTCTTCTCCAAAGCATGGCGATAACACCGCGACATGCTCGTGCAAGTGTCCAACGACGATTTGCCGTCGTCGTTCTGCCAGACTTCCTCATAGCATGGCTCGGTGGGAAGTTTCTTGAGCCGCGTCTCCTTCAAGATGGTGCCGTCCGGTTTGCAGAGCAATTCCAGATACAACGGTTTTTTCGCCCGGTTCAGCCGGTTGGATAGGATGACCAGAATCTTCCGTGTCTTGTTCTTTGTGTTCTTCGCCATAAGTCTGTTGGGTTGTTTCAGGCAGATTATTGAGAATGTTTGCGTTGTCGCAATCGTTTACTTCGACGGGCTTGCCTCCAGGAACACCGCTTTCCGGTCGCCGGAGGAGAACGACACCAGCGTCTTAAGCGGTTCGGCGCCTGTGTTGGTCAGCTTGTGCTTGACGCCAACCGGAATACAAAGCGTCGTGCCGGGCTTCATCGTAATCGTCTGGCCCTCGGAAAAGTGCGTGCCGCAACCGGAAAGGATATAGATCACCTCTTCGCAATTGGGATGAAAATGGAGCGGATTGCCATGGCCCGGGAGGATGATGGCAAGACCGACGGTCTGCTGCGCACCCGGCGCGAGTTTTCCGCTGCACGCCCACTTGATCGAGCCCCACGTGAACTCTT